>JAJZID010000003.1 GCA_021810705.1 Actinomycetes bacterium | reverse complement strand
GCGCTGATGCGATTGTTTGCGGCAGCCACGGACGCAGCGAGCTGCGCTCGCTGATGCTCGGCAGCGTCTCACGCCAGCTGCTTCACAACGCCGAGATTCCGCTGGTGGTGGTCCCCTCGCCGGCAGTGGCCGCGGCCCGTGCTGAGCGCCGCGCGCGTGCGCGACAGCACCCCACTGCCTGACCGCAGACAGGGCTCGACCACGCGCCGAGGCCGGGAGCAGACCGTCCCGGGTTGGGTCACAGTCAGCCGCCCGCACCACTGCAGAGCCCCGTCCTCGCCCGAAAACGCGCCTGGCCAGGCGTGAACACCGACGAGGAGCCTGAACACCACCTTGGTCGCCCGTGACGCCGAGTTTGGCTCCGCACAGGAACCAGCGGCCAACGCCGGCGGATGCCTACAGCGAAGCCATCCCGACAGAACCCACAGCGCCACCAGCGACCGCCTCGCGCCGCGCAGATGCAAGCGTGTCGCACGCCACGCGAAAAGAGCCGCTCAGGATCGGGACCCTACATGTACAATCGCGCAGCACACGGGCTATAAAAGTGACTACAGCCGAGGCTAAATGGTTGATCGCACAGTCGGAGTGGCAGTCGACGGCGGAACGGTGGACGACCCCGAGCTGGACCGACTACTTGGCCAGGAAGTCCAGCGACTGACCGCGTCACTCGACCGCCCGCTCGATGTCCTTGAGGCTGGCTGCGGTCGTCAGTGGACGATAGACTTGGCAGACCGGGCGCTCCACCTCACCGGCATCGACCTCGATCGAGAGGCGCTGGCCCACCGTGCCAATGTGGTTGGCGACTTGGACAGCGCGATCCTTGGCGACCTTCGGGACGCGGCGTTGGTAGCGCCGGCGGCGTTTGACTTGATCTACTCCGCCTGCGTACTCGAACACATACCCGGCGCGCAAACTGCACTCGACAACTTTCTGCAGTGGCTGCGTCCTCAGGGCATTCTGATCATCCGCATCCCAGATCAAGACACCGTGTTTGGCTTTCTCGGCGGGCATCTGCCGCACGCGTTCCATCTCGCGTACGAGAAGCTGGTGCTGGGAAACAGCCAGGCCGGCCGGCCGGGTCACGGCCCCTACCGCACGACTTACGGGCCCGAGATCGGACTGCGCGGCATGCGGGACTACTGCGCGAAGCGCCAACTCATCGTCGAGCGTGTCTACCGGACCAACTTTTGTGAGCAACCCTGGACCAGGGGACCCCGGTTCAGCGCCACCAATGTCAAGTGGACGGCGATGCGCATCGCCATGCATGTGGGCGGCTTGTTGTCTTTTGGACGGCTCGACGCCACCTACAGCGATGTGATTCTTGTGCTGCGCCGCTCACTGTGACTCTGGGCCGCGACCGCCAGCTGAAGACCTTGAGCTCTGCGGCGCTCTAGCACTAAACCGGCCCACACACGCCTGCGACGCCGCACCCGGAGCAAGCTCGCGCGAGGACTGCGAACGCCCTGCGGGACGTCCGGCCTGCCCTGCGCGCGAGGGAGGACGGCGCGCCGACCGCGCGCCCACACTGGCGTGCAGAGCACCCCGCAGCGCACCGCACATCACAGAGCTCACCGCCCCGTCTGACCCCGAGCCGCTCCTCGGCACCAACCCGACGTAGCTCCACAGGGCCGACACCGAACCGATCCCGGAAGCGCCTGCGCCTAACCGATTCGGTTCGCATACGGTCTGCACACCGCTTCACACTCGCGCACCAGGCATGGGCGCACTTCGACCAGCCGCCGCCCGCACTCCTGCACGCGGGCAGGCTGGTCGGGGACCCAGGCCTTGCAGTACCCTGTGGCGGAGTTCATGCAGCCGCTCAGCGCGGACTTCGCGTGCCCGCCACCGACGAAACCACTGCCGTACTGTGCGTTCCGATACAAACACAGCAGCGCCTAGCCCATTAGGCCCGGCGAGCCGACACCGCCGGACATTGCTCGCGTTCACGGCGCTGCTAGCGATCTTCGCCTCGATGGCCGGCGTGCTGATTCAGCTATCCGGCGGCAACCCGGCGCTGCCACAAGCTCCGGCGCCGCCCCCCGGCGGCGGCAACCCAGGCCACCGCACGCGACTCGCAAGTGGAGCAGCGCGTTTCGGCCGCTCACTCAGGCGCCCGCTCGGCATCCCGGGCGACTGGCACCTCATTCTCAACCAAACGTTCGACGGCCCCTCGCTCGACTCCAGCATCTGGCGGCCAGGCTGGTTTGGCAACGGCGTGACCGGTCCGGTGAACCGCGACGAGCGAGCCTGTTACAACCCCGCCAACCTGCATTTCAGCGCTCATGGCCTCGCGTTCCTGGTCACTCATCGGCGGTCTCGCTGCAGCAATCGGACGGAGCCCTACACAGGTGCACTGATCTCGACGAATCCTTACGATGGCCGCCGCTCTGGTGGCTTTCAATTCAGATATGGGGTCGTCCAAGCGGAGGTATATCTACCCGGAACGCATGGACTGCTCGCCGACTGGCCGGTCGTCATGGCACTGGGTCATAACTGGCCGAGGGACGGAGAGGACGACATCCTCGAGGGGCTCGGTGGTGTCGCCTGTCACACTTTCCACAACCGCTCAGGTCAAGCTATCGGGTGTGATCGCTGGCTCAGTCCAGGCTGGAACGTTGTAGCCGTCGACTGGCAGCCCCATGCAGTCACCTACTATTATGACGGCATTCGTGTTGGGACCGTGACACGCGGCGTAACCCACAGTCCCGAGTATTTGGTCGTGCTCAATACGGTCTCGCGACGGTTCCCCAAGGCGATTATTAGTGACTCGATGCGAGTCTCGTATGTGCGCGTCTGGACTCGTGGCTAGCGACCCGCCCTCAGATGATCTGGCGACATGAGCTCGTTTCAAAGCGAGCCTCCAACGCTCATGATCACGGCTCGACCATCTGGTCGTAGCACCGGCTCCGCAGACGCTGCCCCTCGTTACAGGGTCGTTCAAGAGGCGGTGGCGGTCGCCGTTGCCCCCCTGGCTGCGATGGCCATTATCTTCGTTCCGAGCCCGTCGGTGCGTTTCGCGTGCCTCCTGCTCGCCATCCTTTTGGTTCCTGGGAGCGCCGCGATCGCCCCCTTGGAACTGGACACCGCGAGCCAGTCGCTCGGGCTGGCGGCGGCGGTTGGAGTAGCGATCAGCGCGTGCAGCACGGTAACGCTCCTCTGGCTAAACGCCTTCAGTCCGGTACTTCTGGCCGCGGCGCTCGGAGTCTCGGCGGAGTGCATGCTCGTGCTGAGCCTGAGACAACGCGCACCCGGAAGGCAGCTGCTCAGACTCCTTGCACCAAGCAGGGGAGATCACGCAGTTCCGGCCGCCGAGCTCGCGCTCGGCAGCACCCCGCTTGTTGCGGGCTTTGGCTTGTGGCTCCTGGCGCTCTCTCATACCCACGGCGTCGGGACCGGCTTCAGCGGCTTGCTCGGTGCCGTTCCGGCCAGCTGGTACCTCGCGCTCGCGGTCCTGCTCTGCGGCAGCGTCGTCGCGTTGTCGCTGACGCCCACGCCACCCACGCTGACCGCGCTGTACGTCGCGGCAGTCGTTTGCGTGCTGCTCGGCACGGCGCCTGCCGTCTCGTCCACGCCACTGTTTGACTACGTCTACAAGCACATCGGAATCATCGGCTTCCTGGTTGCGCACGGGCATGTCGGCCCCACAGTCGACATCTACAACCGATGGCCCACGTTCTTCTCGCTCGCGGCGGCTATGACCCGCATCTCCGGCCTCTCACCGTTGTCCTACGCCAACTGGGCGATGCCCGCCTTCACGGCGCTCAACGCGCTGATGCTGGCCGGTCTGACCCAGACTGTGACCGGATCGCGCCGAGCGGCCGGCTACGCGGCGCTGCTTTTCACGTGTGCGAATTGGATCGGCCAGACGTATATGTCACCGCAGGCGTTCGCGTTCATGTTGGCCTGTGGTCTGCTGCTGATGATGTTCGCCAAGCTCGGCGCCTCCTCACCCTCGCGATTGGTTACCGCGCTGGGCAAACCCTTTGCATGGCGTCGGCGCGTGGTGACAGACGAGACGTTCGTCGCCTCTCGGGGCGGCCAGCGCCTACTCGCTACGGCACTGGTACTGCTAATCGACTTCGTGATCGTCTCAGCACACCAGTTCACCCCATACGCCGTACTTGCTGACGTCGGCGTCTGTGTCGTCCTCGGCGTGGCCGGCGACATACCGCTGCTGCTGATGTTGGCCGCGATCACGGTCGGCTATCTGCTCCCGAACCTGCACTTCGTTCAAACGCACTACGGCCTCTTCACTAGCATTCTGCTGGTCAGCCTCTTTCACGTCGGCACGTTTGGCCTACCGAGCCACCGTGAGGCCCTGTATGCGGACGCAGGCAGTCTGTTGACAGCCTTCCTCTTGGCCGTCACGACTGGCTGTGCCTTGCTGCTACTGATCCGAGGGAGAGCTCATAAGGTAGTTCCGCTGCTCGTGCTGACAGCCGTGCCGATCGTCCTGCTCGCCGGCGGGGACTACGGCGGCGAGGGGCCATTGCGGGTCTTCCTGTTCTCCGCACCGTGGCAGTGTCTTCTTATCGCCCTGCTGTTGAGCGAACTGCAGCCACGGCGGTTCGTGCCGCTTGCGGCCTTGATCACGGTGCCTGTCGTTGGGCTCTGTGCGATCTCATTCCTGGGTAACCTTGGAGCAGCGACCATACCGCCGGGAGAGATCCGGGCCGAGGCGCATCTGGAGGCCGATGTACCGCGCAGGGCATCCGTGTTCCTGGCAGGGTCGTCCTTCCCGTTCGCCTGGACGCCAGATTATCCACGGCTGCTGGCATGGAGCAACGGCCAGGGTCCGCTCAACCTGTTCGACACCGCGCCACAACTGACACGAGCCCAAACACCCGCGACTGTCCTGAGCACCGTTGTCGCGACGATCACGGCGTACGGAGGCCCGCCGTACCTGGTCATCTTCGCCAGATCGTCAGAGGTCTACTACCACATTTATCGCGTCGTGCGTAGGTCAGTGATGGCCGCTGTGCAGCAGGACATCGCGGCTTCGCCCGCGTTCACGCTGTGGTTTCAAAATAGCTCGACATCCGTGTACAGGCTTCGGTGAGTCCGCTGGAGCAGCAGGATCTCGAACCTCCCGTCGGAACGGCGCGCAACGGCCTGCGACTACTGTTCGGTCGTGATCTGGCATACGTCGCGCTCTGGGCGACGCCGCTTGGCTTTGCCACGCTGCTCACGCCGATCATCACGCGCTTGTTAGGCCCGAGCGGCTACGGGCTGGCGGCCGTATCGGTGGCAATCATGCAATTGCTGGTCGCGGTCGCCGGCTCCGGTCTCAACGTTGCCATCCAGCGCACCTACGCAGGCGCCGGCGATCGCGCGGCTCGCAAGCTCATCACGGTGAGCCTGGTGATCGCGGCGCTCGCGTTCCTGGTCTTGACGATCTCCGGCCCACTTTGGGCGGGCAGCTTGCGCCTCGGCCCATATCGCGGCGCCGTCGCCTACGCCGTCGCCTGGGCGATGCTGAGCGCCGTCTCACAGACCGTCCTGGCGCTGCTTCGCAGCCGAGACCGACTCGACCAATTCGCACTCGTCACACTCCTTCAGACAAGCCTCGCAGAGGCTTTGAGCCTGGGGCTGGTGCTCTTCGTACGCCGGACCGCGGACGAGTACATACTTGGGGAGCTGATTGGTCAAGCCGCCACGCTGGTGGTGGCGCTGGCACTGGCTCGCCCGGAACCACTCAGGCGCGTTGACCATCACCTGATGCGTGTCACGCTCGGCTTCGCACTGCCGCTCATCCCGGTGACGATCGCCAACTTCATCATGTCGACCTCATCACGACTGGTGCTCAATGCCGACAGCGGCAGAGTAGCCGCGGCGCGATTCACGGTCGCCAGCAACGTCGGATCAATCGCTAGCCTACTGGTGTATGCCCTCTTCGAGGCGTGGATGCCCCGGGTCTTTGCGCTGACAGACGAGGCTGCCGTCCCGCGAGTGCTGGCGCATAGTCGGGACGCGCTGTACGCGCTGCTCATCCCTACAACGATCGGACTGAGCGCCACGTCACCATTGTTACTCAGGCTCTGGGCACCGGGGAGCTTCAGACCCGACACGCTGCAGCTTGACGTGGTGATTTTTATTGTTGCGACCTTTCCGTACGCTGGAGCCACCACCAGCAGTCGTGGCCTCATTCGGGACGGCAGAACCGGCGCCATCGCGCGGATTGCCCTTTGCGCAGCCGGCTTCAACCTCCTGCTGAGCCTGCTGCTTGTGCCCGAGCTGGGTCTGTTCGGCGCCGCACTCGCCACACTCGCGGCACTCACCTTCGTCTACGTGATGACCGACCGGCTGTCTCAGGGCCTACATCCGGCACCGGCTCCACCTCGCAGCTTATCCCGCGCGATAGCCGTGACCACAATGGTGTGCCTTGCCACCGTGCTCATTCCAACGAACCTTCCGTTCCTCCTGCTCCGCGGTCTTCTAGGAGTACTGTGCGCGGCCGCCGTGGCGTTCGGGCTGCGCTGGCTCCGTGCCAATCCCGATCTTGACCGCCTACCGCTAACGCCTCGTCGGCCCCGGCCTCGTGGCCTAAAGGGATGAGCCTGCGTAACACCGCATTTGTGGTGCTCGCACACCAGGATGCACCAATGGTGAGAAGGACGCTTTCTGCACTTGGCGGTGCAGAGGTCTTCCTGCACTGCGATCGCCGCACAAGCCGACGGGAGGCGCAGGCAATGATTCCGCCAGGCATGCGCAGCGTGCATGCGTTGCCTCGGCGCTCGGTCTCGCTCGGCAGTTGGTCGCTCGTCGAAGCAGAACTGGACGGTCTGCGCGCCGCGCTGTCGCAGTCGCGCGCAGGCCACATCGCCATCATGTCGGGCAGTTGCTACCCGCTTGCCTCTGCCGAGGCTATCGACGACCACCTGGCAGACGCGCCCGGGTGCTCACACTTCGAGCTCCACGCTCTGCCACGCAACACCTGGGACGCTCCATGGGCCAACGACGGAGGCATGTGGCGCTTTGAGCACAGGTTCCTCACTTTCGGCGATCACCTGATGATGATCCGTCAAAGGCCGCTACCGATTTGGCGTCAGACACCTCCCGCCTGCCTGAACCTCCATGGCGGGGCCCAGTGGAAGGTCTACGCCCGACACCACGCCCGACTACTCCTACAGGTGATCGACGACAACCCCCGCTTGCGCGCATATTGGAAGCGAATGTTCATCCCTGACGAGGCCTGCGCTCACTCGATCCTCAAGTCTCCCGAACTGGTCGGTGAAGCTGCCGCCACGGTGCTGGACGACAATCTCTGGTTCATCCATTGGCCGACAACCGATCCGACACAACATCCAGAATGGCTAACACAGGACGATGCCGATGCCATTACGGCGGCCGCCCAGGCCGGCAAGCTCTT
The DNA here is from genome assembly GCA_021810705.1 of Actinomycetes bacterium. Classification (GTDB taxonomy): domain Bacteria; phylum Actinomycetota; class Thermoleophilia; order Solirubrobacterales; family Solirubrobacteraceae; genus Palsa-465. Next base: position 35,201 of record JAJZID010000003.1, on the reverse strand, counting down.
CGCGCGGAAGGTCGGGTCGGCGCAGGGCACGTTGCTCGACTTCATCGACGCGACGTGCCGGTCGTGACCGCGTGCCACAGCTTAATTCCCAGCGACTCTGTCGGTCCCTGCCACGCGTCAGTCCACAACCGTCAGGCTGGGCGTTTGCAGGCGCCCGGCTGCGATAAACTGACGCCCTCTAACCGTGCAGCGGCATCCTGATCTCATCTTCGACGTAGGGCTGCACCTCGGCCAAGACACGGGTTACTACCTTGCTAAGGGCTACCGTGTTGTCGCGATCGATGCGGCCGCGGATCTGGTCGAGCGGGCCTCGCAACGCTTCGTGGATGCCATAGCGAACGGTCGCCTCACCTTGTTACACGGGGCTATCACCGCCGAACCTGGTAGCACTGTCAAGTTCTTCAAAAATGACACGCTGAGCATCTGGGGGACAGTTGACAGCATCCGGGCCAAACGCGTCAGCTACGGTCGTTCGGTGACAGCGGTCGAGGTGCCGGCAATTCATCTGGAGGACGTGATGGGCGCCTACGGTGTTCCCTACTTCATGAAAGTTGACATCGAGGGCGCCGATACGCTCTGCCTGCAAGCGCTGTCGCGGGTTGCGGAGTGCGAGCGGCCGGCATCGCTGTCGATCGAGTCAGACAGAGATAGCTGGGACAATGTGCAACACGAATTCGAGCTTCTGACAGGACTCGGCTACAACCGTTTCGCCGTCGTACAGCAGGCGACCGTAGAGCAGATCCAGAAGCCCATACGCACTCTCGACGGCCGCTGGGTGCTGCACCGCTTCGAGCGTGATGGATCGGGCCCCTTCGGCGAAGATCTGGGGGTCCCGTGGTTAGAGGCGCCCCAAGCACTCGCGCGCTATCGTCGTATCTTCCGTGGCTACAGCGCTGTCAACACCGTGCGTGATTGGTTACAGGGCGACGCATCGGCGGATCCGGGGGACGAGCCTCAGCATCGCCCAACGGCTCGTTTCCCGGCGCGGCTCAAACACGGCTCCGTTGTACTGGCCCGCGACCACCTGCGCAGGCCGCTCCTCGGTTGGTATGACACGCATGCGCTCCGCGTCGACCAGTGACCGACCGAGCGTGAGCGAGGCCGACAGTCCCAAGAGCAAGCGTCGCTTGGGGTTCGTCTCTAGGCACAGCGAGCCCAGCTACCGGGCCATGGTTCAGCGAGACGGTCTGGGTCGATGCACGGTCCGGACCCAGGCCAAGATCTACAAGGCTCAGGAATCAGCATCAGCGGCCTCAGGACGTGGCCTGGCGTCGGCGTCCGCGCGCATCTGACTCAGTCACCGGTGTCCAGGCCAACCGTCACCGTCGTGATGTGCTGCTACTCGGCCCGCCGGCTGGCTTGTCTAGCCGACGCTGCGGCAGCGATGAGGTCGCAGCTGTCGGGAGACGACGAGCTGCTAATCGTAGTCGACGGGGGACCGGCGCTGGTGGACATGATCCGAGCTGAGCTCGGCGACGTCAATCAGCAACTGCGACTTCTCCGCAACGTGGAGGAGCCCGGACTGGCGGGAGCACGCAACACCGGTTCGGCGGCCGCCCGGGGCGAGATCGTGGTGTTCCTTGATGACGACGCGGTTCCCCGAGCGGACTGGCTTGAGGAACTGCTCATGGCTTTCTCCGACGCGACCGTGATCGGCGTCGGAGGCTCGGTCATCCCCCGCTGGATGGTCGGCGCACCTCACTGGCTGCCGGCGGAGTTCCTCTGGGTGGTGGGGTGTTCATACCGTGGGCAGCCACCTGACAGCCACGAGGTCCGTAACCCGATTGGCGCCAACATGGCCTTCAGGCGCGGGGTCCTAAGCTCTGTCGGAGGGTTCACCAACGGCATCGGACGCGCAAGCGGCGGTGCCCTGGGTTGCGAGGAGACGGAATTCGCAATCCGCGCCGTAGCTGCTACAGGAGGCCGCGTTGTCCTGCGCCAAAGCGCCGTCGTAGATCATGTCGTCGAAGCAGAGCGAACCCGCTTCAGGTACTTCGTTCGGCGGTGCTGGGACGAAGGCCGCTCCAAAGCGATGGTTTCCGGAAGAGTTGGGACCGACGCGGCGCTCGCCAGCGAGCGCACCTACGTGGCACGGACACTTCCCGCTGGCGTGCTGCGAGGCATGCGCGCCGCTCTGCTCGGAGACCCCAGCGGAATCGCCCGCGCGGCGGCCATCATCGTCGGCTTGGCTGTCACATCAGCCGGCTACGCAGCTGGCTCTAGTAGCTCCATCGGCAGACGCCGCCCACCAGGGAAGGGCACGGCGGCGACACCTGTCGCGCCTTTCCCGACTTTCAGACCAGCCTGGGTCGGCGAGCTCGATCTGGCAGCCCCGTCGCTCCCGCCCCGAGCCGTCGACGAAGCCGGCCTGCCGCTTGCTCGTGCACGTTTGCTGGTCCGGCACGCCGGGACACCGTTGGGTTTGCTCGATATAGAGCTCTCTGGAGGGACACTCGATGCCAGCCGGGCCGTGAACCTCGCAAAGCAGAAGTTCGACCCGGCGCTGCAAGCAGCGATGAAGCACCCGCTGTGGGCTTCCGCGATCCGGCGGCCGGTTTCAGTTGCCGTTTGCACGCGGGACCGTCCTCAGGGACTGCGGCGCACAATCGAGTCGCTGCTCCGTCTCAAGCACGTTGACTTCGAGATCATCGTCGTGGACAGCGCTTCGCGCGGCCCCGAAACCGAGGCCATCGCGACCGATTTCCACAGACAGGACGCGCGCGTCCGCTACGTGCGCGAACCGCTGCCCGGCTTGTCAAAGGCGCGCAATCGCGCGGTTGCTGAAGCTCGGAACGAGATCATCGCGTTCACAGACGACGATGTCACGGTGGACCCGCATTGGCTGAACGGCATTCTGCGAGGATTTGAACACAACCAAGATATCGCATGCGTGACCGGATCGGTGGTCAGCGCGTCGCTGTCGCGGCCAGAGGCCGACTACTTCGAGCGACGCATCGGCTGGTCATCGAGCTTCGTTCCACGCGTCTTCACGAGCGAGCGGACCACCGCTGACTCATTTCTTCACCCTTTCTCGCCCGGGAACTTCGGCACCGGGGCGAATCTCGCGTGTCGCCGCTCTGCACTGCTCGCGCTCGGCGGTTTCGATGAGTGTCTGGGAGCAGGCTCACGCACGCGCGGCGGCGAGGATCTGGACATCTTCGTCAGGCTCCTGACTGCCGGCTACGCATTGAGCTATGAACCGAGCGCGCTCGTCTGGCACGACCATCGCTTGGGGACGGACGCACTCCGCGACCAGATGTACGCCTACGGCCTTGGCCTGAGCGCCTACCTCACAAAGTTCCTCATCGCCAGGTCGACCCGGCGTGCACTCATCCGGCGCGCGCTCCCTGGGTGCTGGCGCATGCTGAAACTCCTGCACCGCATCCGCCAGTCGCGTGACGGCAGCGGGCTTCGCGCTGCGGGTCTGGGCTCGGCCGAACTGCGGGGTATGGTCGCCGGGCCGTTTGTCTATCTCGCTGAGCGCCGGCACCAAGATCCCGCACACGTACGAGCTGTGCAGCCGACCGTGAGCGAACCAGGCTTAGTTCACTCCACGCCCACGAGCCGATTCGCCGCTGGTCCTCCGCGGCATCGAGTCGCTGGGCATCGTAAGGTGTTTACCGTGCGTCGTCCGAGATCCAGGCGATACTCCGGCTCGGGCAAGGGCGAATAGCGACCACGCAAGGAGCGCGCCTGGCGCTCCAGCCCTTGTCTGGTACCTGCCACTCTCCGTACGTCTCTGCAAGATGCTGCTCGTGAAACCGAGGCTTGAGCCACTTACGACCCAGAAAGTCAAACTCCTCGAGCGGCTGGTCGGCAATCTCGTTTTCGATCTCCTCGCCACCCTCGATCAGAAAGTAGGTTCTCGTTCCTGACCGAGCCGTCTCGAAGAGCAGGAAGAACTCGAACCTCGCACCGTGACGTACGAACGCGTACTCGGTTACCAGCCCGGTTGCGTTTCTAAACCGATATAGGCGTTTGAAGCCCGCGCGCCGCAGCGCCCCGGTGGCGGCAGCAAGCAGATGTGCGTCCTCGGCGCGGAGGTAGAAGTCGAAGTCCCACGCGTCATGGCTGAGCACCCTCCCTTCTCGGGCCCAGCCGAGAAGCAGACCGCCGCAGATCCAATACCTGCCAGCCAGCGGTGTGGCGCTCAGCGCGTCGTTGAGGTCCTGGAGCTCGCGTCGTGCCAGCCATTGCTGGGATACTCGCACCAGCCGGGACCAGCGCGCCTGGCGTCCGACCTTCGCACGTACCACACACAGGCGCACAAGCAGCTCGTGGCTCTGCTCTGCTGACGGCCCGTGCCGCCACGTCCAAGCGGTCCGCAGCGATGGCATTTCACTTGTAACCCCAGGCGTTGAACCTGAAGGCGCCGTTCCGATAGCCGGGAATAGCCTGATCCACCGTGCGAACGTCAACAAGACCGAGCTTGCGCATCTCCCCGGCAAGCCAGCCTCGGTCAAAGTACGTGTGCTCCAGACCCTGATAGCGCTCGCGGTAGGCCTCTGGGCCACCGGCTGCCGCGATCCGGTCAGCGACTGCGCGTTCACGCAGGGCCAGATCGGGCACGTCGAGGATGAGCACGGCCCTGCGAGCTTTGGCGACCATGCGTGCCAGCACGTCTCGCGCATACTCCAGCGAAGGAAAGTAGAAGAACACGCCGCACGAGAGGACCACGTCCGCGGGCGGGTCGGGGCTCAACTCCGACGCCTCGCCAACGGCGAAGTGCCCGTCCGGCATGACCTCTCTGGCGGCCTGGATTAGCGCCGCTGCCAGATCCATGCCCGCGACCTGGACACCATTGCGGTAGAGCTCATAGAGGAACGCGCCAGCGCCGCATCCCACCTCGAAGACGGATGTGTTTGCTTCGACGCCGAGGGCCTGGGCCCAATGGCGGACGTAACCAAGCCAGGCCTCCTCGCTCAGCCTGCCAAATGGCGTGTCATATCCATCGGCTGCCATGAGGCCGGACAACACCGAACCATCCGGCGCCTGGAACGCCTTTGCTGACCACACCGCTTTCCAGTTCATCCGTCGACCGCCTCCTCCTTGCTGGCGATACTCGCAATCGCGTCGATGAGGCGAGCGTTTTCGGTGGCCAGTCGCACCGCCAAGCGAACTCGCGGGCGCCGGTCGGCGAACCGCTCGCTCACATCCTTGATCTCGATGCTGTACTTCTGCAGGAGCCGCTCGCGGAGCACAGCCGCAGCATGATCGTCACCGCGCAGCTGCACCAGCAGAAAGTCGCCGCCGCTAGGGTAGACGTGAGCGACAACGTCCAGGCCCCGCAACTCCTCGGCAAACGCGTCCCGGTCGGCAGCAGTCATGTCCAGCGACCGCTTGTACGCTGGGCGAAACTTCAGCATCAGCTCGAGCAGGAACTCTGCCGGGGCCGAGACGTTCCAGACCGGCAGCGCACTTCCCACCGCGCGTACCACGTCCCCATCGCACGAGTACAGATAGCCGAGCCGCAGTCCCGGGCAACCGAGCGTCTTACTGAGGCTTGTTAGAACGATCACGTTACTGAGCGGTTCCTGTTCCAGTCTTTCAATCAGCGAAGGTTGGCCGCTGAAGGCGAGGAACGATTCGTCCACAATGAAGGTCGTGTCGCCGAGCCGCGTGGCCAGGTCGAACAAGACGTCGGACTCGATCAGTGTCCCGGTTGTTGTGTTCGGGTTGACGACCACACAAACGTCACTGGCCGCCGCGGCTTGCTCCAGCGCCACGTTGTCGATACCGGGCGCATCAAGGTAGTGGTCCGCCGACGGGAAGGCTCGGGCGTACTCGCCGAACGTGGGCTCGGGTGTCACAGTCTTGGCTGTGGCAAACAGGCGCTCTAGGATCGGGAACCCCTGACTGGCGCCGTGCAGGACCTGAACGCGATCGCTCCGGCACCCGAGGAAGTAGCTGAGCTTCTCGTTGAGCACGTCCTGGGATGAACCATATGAAGCCGTGAGTTCCGGCAGAGCGTGACGCATCGCGGCCAGCATCGACCCAGTCGGAAAGTAGGCGTTGCGCATCAGCGAGAAATCGAGCACATCGAAGTTCCAGTGGCCGCCGAACGCACGCTTGAGTATCTCGCCACGTCGCCCGGGCTCGAACCCGAACTCCGCGGTCACGATGTCGTTGGGATCATCGACCTCGAACCACCGTTCGCCGGTGACAACCTCGGCCGCGATGCGATGGGCCGGCAGGTTTGCGAGCATGCCCAAGACCAGCTCGTAGTACGAGTTGGCATCTACCTCATTCGCGTAGGTCCTGATGAGTGGTGCCAGCGTGTTGCGGCAGAAGTCACGATGCAGCCGGTAGATGTTCAGTGTCTTGAACTTGTTCTCGTAGTCAAAGGCCGCATGCTGTGACTCTGCTGGGTAGACGGCATCAATGAAGCCGTTGCTGACCGATACAACCGTTCCGTCCATCCCGGTCCTGTAACGGTCCAGCAAGGCGACGTTCGGCCACTCGGCCGTGACCAGGCGCTGCAGCAAGGTGGGATCGAACAGCAAGTCGCACTCGATCAGAACTATGTCGGTGTCGAAGGTCATGCTCTCGAGGGCCAACGACAGCGAGACGACGTTGTTGGTCTCGGCGTAGTCTGGATTCTCGACGAACCGGAGATCAAAGCTTGGAGACCGTTCGACCAGGAAGTCTCGAACCGCCTCAGCCTGCCACCCTGTCACGATCGTTGCGCGCTCAAGCTCGAGCGTTTCCAGGCCATCGATGATCCGCCCAAGTATGGTGGTCCCGGCCACGGGTAGCAGCGCCTTGTGGCCGCCTCTGGCCAGAGGCTGCATCCTGCGCCCCAACCCCGCCGCGAGAACCACGGCTTGCAGCGATGTATCGCCCCCGCCGGCAGCTAACTTCACGGCAGCAACCAGCTGCATTGACGTACTTCACTGCGCATTGAGGCCTTAAGCTATCACTTGATGGCCTGATACCAGTTGTGTGGTGCGCGTCAGGCGCAGATCGCTGCACTCCCCTTGCGATCCATACGCCACTGCCGGTTCGCCACCACCGGGTTGCCCCCTTGAGCCACGGCGTGCCAGGCCACACCGCCGCGGCGGGAGGCTGCAGGCGATCGGTGCACCGGAGCACCACCGCTCATCCCCGCCGAGCATGGTTTGATGCGGAAGACAGCACCACGTCAGATCCCGTTCGGCCGTGGCCACGGAGTGCACCAGGCCGTTGCCCGTGGCACGCCCAGCCCCATTGCTCTGCCGATCAATGCAGACGTGCTCCGCAGCGGTTCCGCACGGGCACGCGGGACCCGTCTCTATCCGGCCCGCCCTGCCCGGCAGCAGGTCGCATAGCCGCCCCGGCTAGGTCATCTGTCCACCTTTGCCCGCGATTAGGCGAGGCGAGGCGTCACCGCACCGAACCCTCACAAGGGCGTCAGACAGCGATGGCGCCCGGTCCGACCACCAGCTCAAACGGACAGCTCAGATGACCTCATCACCACGCACACTCCAGCGTACGGTTGCTGCACTCGCAGCGGCGTCACTGGCCGCAACCGGAACCGCCATGGCAGCAACGAACCGCCACGCCGGTCACGGACCGACCGGGTCCGTGCCTCGGCAACAGCACCTCTCGGCCCGTGGCAGCGGACACCTGCAGCGCGCACACCTCGCCGTCGCCGTCCATCCGATGGTCGGCCCACGGACAGCTTGGCGACGGGCACTGGCGGCACCGGCGCCTCCGCCACCGCCGCTAACACCCCAGGCCCCTCCCCCCCCGGTGGCGCCGGCGCCGCTAGCACCGACGTCCACACCGACCACCCCCAGCGCGCCGCCGACCACGGGCACGTCAGGCTCAACCCAGCCGCTCGGCATCGCTGGTAACTGGACGCTTGTCGCTAATTGGTCGTTCACCGGTCCGTCGCTGCCGACCGACTGGCGCACTGGTTGGTTCGGCTCGGGCGTCACTGCTGGAGTGGGCGGCACCAGCGAAGCTGACTGCTACACGCCCAGCAACGTCACATTCCCAGGTGACGGCACCATGCACCTGAACATCACTCAGACGCCTTCAACCTGTGACGGCGAGACCAAGCCATACAGCGCTGCGATGGTTACAACCAACCCGTATGACGGACGTACCGGGCCAGGCTTCGAGTACACCTATGGGGTACTCCAAGCCGAGGTCTACGTTCCCAGCGACGGCGGAAAGATCGCTGACTGGCCGGCCGTCTGGACGGACGGCCAGAGTTGGCCGGCAGATGGCGAGGACGACATCTTTGAAGGGCTTAGTGGGAGTGCCTGCTACCACTTCCACGACCTGATCGGCGCCCCGGGCGGCTGCGATACGGCTATCACCCCGGGCTGGCACACGTTCGCCTCGGATTGGCAGCCCGGATCGGTTACCTACTATTACGACGGCACCGAGGTTGGACAGGTCACAACAGGCATCACCTCCGCCCCGATGTTCATCATCATCTCGAACGGCGTTGGCTACGGAACGGGCGGCCTTATCGAACCGGACTCTATGCAGGTGGCCTCGGTCCGAGTCTGGCAGGCCAGCTAGCGTTCCCGACGGACGCGCTTGAGCACTCGAAGCGCTGCGCTGACGGGCGACGCCCCGAGAACTACCAGGCCACCACGACCACGCATACGCTCGTCGGCTTGCGACTCAAGGAGATCGGCGATGCCTTTTGGAGGCCGAGCGTGCATAAGCGTTTAGGCGCGCTCGCCACATTGGGCAATCGGGTACGCAGAGCCCAGCTAGAGCTGGACCGGACCAGCAGCACGGAGGGCCGACAACCGGGGTTGGTCCCGACGCCGATCGACCTGGTTCAGCGGCAACGGGGTTGCTTCCTTGGGCAGCTCCCGGAATGCCGGAAGCCACGCATCTGACGGCTCCGGCAGCGGGCGCACGCGCTCGCTGACGATAGTCTGCAGGACCCGTATGCCATCGCGCCAGGCGTTCAGGTTGCTCAAGCCATGGATGCGTTCGCGCTCAAAGCTGGGAACCTCCACAACTTTGAGACCGGCCTTGGCAGCACGCACGTTGATGACCGTCTCGACCTCGAAGCCGTCGCAGGTGACGTGCAACTGGGGTAGGCAACGTCGCCAGAACGCGCCGTACCCGTAGCACAGGTCGGTATAGGCAGTTCCGAATAACAGGTTGACAGCACCGCTGAGTGCGCGGTTGCCGGCGCTGCGCAGCAGCGTCAAATCGGCGCTGCCGCCGCCCGCCTGATAGCGGCTCCCCTTGACGAAGTCGGCCCCGTCGAACAGCGGTCTGATAAACGCCGGAATCTCCTCCGGGTCGGTCGAACCGTCGGCATCGATCATCACAAGGATGTCGCCGCGCGCCGCCGCAAACCCGCACGCGAGCGCGTTGCCCTTGCCGACTCTGTCCTGCAGCACAATCCGGGCGTCAGGCCTGAGACCCCGTGCGACTGCCACGGTGTCGTCAGTGGAGTGGCCATCGACGATGATGAGCTCGTCCACTCCGTTTGGCAGTCGCTTCAGCACATGTGGCAGGTTGGCCGCCTCGTTCAGCGTCGGCACGACCGTCGTCACACGCGGCCGCGTACGGTAATCACGACGCTCGCGCTTGCTGCTGGTCCACGACCGCGTCCGCACCGTCCGGTCGGGCTTCATGGAGGCTGTTGCCATCGACTTCCTATCGATCGTCTGTCTCATCACATCCCGCTCTTCCGTCCTTGGAACCCTGCACAATTTATCGCTCGGTCCAGCCGCGCACAAGCCGGACTCAACAATTGACCGCGTCGGGCCACCTCGCCACAGTCAAAAAACCATACAGACCAGGTCAAGTTCATGGCTCGAATGCAGCGTTTTATCATGTTCAGGAGCGCTGCTCGCCCGCGGCACCAGCCTGGCTGATAGCTGCGGCGCACACACTCGTAACGGTTGCCGCCGCCGCGCCTGCACTGTCTCGACCCGGACGCGCGTCGCGAGCTTCGTGCGGCCGCGTGCGTGTTCAGTTGAGCGCTTCGCGCACGGCGCGTGCGAAGCGCTCAACGTCCTGCTCGGTGGTATCCCAGGCGCACATCCAGCGCACCTCGCCGGTCTCCTCGTCCCACACGTAGAAGTCGAACTCGCGTTGTAGGCGCTCCCGCACATCAGCAGGTAGCACCGCAAAGACGGCGTTTGCCGCCGGCGGGCGCGTGATGCGCACGCCGTCCACGCCGGCGAGTGCCTCATACAGTCGCCCAGCCATCGCGTTTGCGTGGGCGGCGTTCTCCAGCCACAGGTCGCCCTCGAGCAGGGCGTCAAACTGGGCTGCCACAAAGCGCATCTTCGAAGCCAGCTGCAGCGTCTGCTTGCGCAGGTGCAGCATTCCCGGCACCAGCGCGGGGTCGAGCACCACCACCGCCTCGCCCAGCATGAGGCCGTTCTTGGTCCCGCCGAACGACAGCAGGTCGGCACCGGTGGCCGCGAGCAGCTCCGCCAGCGATAGCCCCAGCGCGGCGGCGGCGTTGGCAAAGCGTGCCCCATCGACATGGACCCGCAGGCCATTGTCGTGGGCGAGTTGCGCGAGCGCGCGCAGCTCGTCCACCTCATACAGCGTGCCCAGCTCCGTCGACTGGGTCAGCGACAGGAGCCCAGGCTTGACGGAGTGCTCGTCGTTGGGCCGCTCCACGAGCCGGCGCAGGCCGTCCAGCGTCACGCGCCCATCATGCGTTTCAGCGGCGAGCAGCTTCGCACCGGCCAGTGCCTCAGGCGCACCGACCTCGTCGGTTTGCAGGTGCGCGTTGACCGACACCACCGCCGCCTCCCAGGGCCTGAGCGCCGCCCGCAGCGACAGGACATTGGCACCGGAGCCGTTGAAGACGAAGAACACGGAGGCGTCGGGCGCGCCCAATTTTTCTGCCAGGCGCCGCTCCACGGCCTGCGTGTAGCGGTCGTGCCCGTAACCGAAGGCGTGTCCCTGGTTGCAGGCAGCGATCGCCTCCAGCACCTTGGGGTGCACGCCGGCAGCGTTGTCTGAGGCAAAGCCGCGCCGTGTGGCTGCGACGGTCACGGCTCAGCCCGCACGCCTTGCAGGGCGCTCTCGTGATCGGGGATCGGTGGCACAGCGGCGAGGTTAGTTGATGCGCGGCGGCCCCGGACTACGATTGTCGACGAGAAAGTCGGACTCTCGGTCAAGACATCGCTACGCCTGCCGATCACCGGAGGACGGTGATGCCAACAGGAAGCCCGGTGAGTTAGATCCGAGGAGGAGCGGTGGCCAATGATGACGAGCTCAACCGGCTACGCGCCGAGCACGAGGCGCTTCAGCGCGAGTTCGCCCGCCTGCGCCACCTCCACGACACGACCGAGCAGCTCGCCCACGTTGGCAGCTGGGAGTGGGATCTGAAGAACGGCACGGCCCGCTGGTCAGCCGAGATGTACCGCCTGCACGGCTACGAGCCGGGCACGATCACGCTCGATCAGAAGACCGGCGAGAGCCACACCCACCCTGACGATCGAGACCGACGCGCGCGCTGGCTGGAGCGGCTGCACGAGCACCCCGGCGAACAGCTCGAGGAGCACCTGCGCCTCGTGCTCCCCGACGGGAGTCTGCGCCACATCGTGGCCCGGGCTGTACTCGAGCTTGACATCGATGGCACGCCACTGCGGTACGTGGGCACCAACCACGACTACACGCTGGAGGCACGCTCGACTGAGATGGAGCGGCTGCTGTCGCAGATCGTGATGTCATCGAGCGAGGCGATCTACACGGTCGACCGTGACCTCGTTGTCCTGAGCTGGAACCCGGGGGCTGAGCGTCTCTACGGCTACAGCGCCGAGGAGATCATCGGCCAGCCGCTGTCGAAGCTGTTTCCGCACCACAGCGGCACCCGCAGCTTCCAGGTCTCCGACGAGCGCCGCCGCCGGCTGCTGAGCGGTGAGGTCGAGTTTGCCGAGTACGAGGACGTACGCCAACACAAGGACGGGCACCTGCTGCACGTTTCCGCCAGGCTCAGCCCGTTGCGGGACCACACAGGCGCGATCATCGGCTTGGTGGGATCGTTGCGCGACATCAGCGAGCGACGACGCAACGAAGCGCAGCTCGCCTACCTGTCCAACAATGACCCGCTCACCGGCCTGTTCAACCGCAAGCGCTTCGAGGAGGAGCTGACCGGAGCCGCCGCGCATGCACGCCAGGGCGGACATGAGGCGGCGGTGCTGATGCTCGACCTGGACAACTTCAAGTACGTCAATGAGACCTACGGCCACCGTGTCGGCGACGAGCTGGTCGCCCAGATCGCCGAGGTCCTGGCCGAACACCTCGCTCCCAGTGACATCCTCGCCCGCTTCGGCGGTGACTCCTTCGCGGTGCTGGCTGCGGGCTGCGACGCGCCACGAGCCCGTGAACTGAGCGACGAACTGCTCACCGCGATACGCGAGCACGAGACCAATGTCAACGGCAGGGCGCTGCGCGTAACCGGAAGCGCCGGGGTGGTGATCTTCGACGGCGTTCAGGCGAGCGTCGAGGACGTGCTGGCCGACGTCGACCGCGCGCTCTACCAGAGCAAGGAGAAGGGGCGCAACCGCGCGACCCTGCTCGAGGCCGCAGACCGTGGCTGGGTCCGCGACCACGAGGGCCACTCGATCGAGCACGTGATCCGCAACGCACTGGCCCACGACCGCTTCGAGCTCTTCGTTCAGCCGATCGTCAACCTCTGCACCGGCGCCATGACCCACTGCGAAGTGCTGCTGCGGCTGCACGACGGCGACGGCGTCGTCGCACCCGGACGCTTCCTGCCCGCTGCCGAGCGGCTCGGGCTGATCCACCTGATCGACCGCTGGGTGATCGATCACGCGTTCGCGCTGGCAGCGGCTCACCCGGACCTCACCTTCGATCTGAACCTTTCCGGCGCGACGATCGACGACACCAGCCTCGTCCGCTACGTGGCAGAGCAGCTCAAGCGGCACGGCACCGACCCCGAGCGGATCGTCTTTGAGCTGACCGAGACGGCAGCGATCGGCAACATCGGCAAGGCGAGAGCCATGGCTCGCAGCCTCGCGGGGCTGGGCTGCGAGTTCGCGATCGACGACTTCGGCACCGGCTTCAGCACCTTCTACTACCTCAAGTACTTCCCGGCCCAGTACGTCAAGATCGACGGCGAGTTCCTTTCGGCCAAGCGCAACCGCACCGACGACCTGCTGATCGAGTCAATCGTCAAGATCGGCCGTGATCTCGGTAAACGCACGATCGCCGAGTACGTCTCTGACGAGGCACGCATGAAGCGGGTTCAGAGCCTCGGTGTCGATTACGGTCAGGGCTACCACTTCGCGGCGCCCTTTCCGTCCGCGCAGCTGGCCTCCTATCCGCGCCAGCTGCTCGACCCGGCGCGCACCGCCGCATAGGCGCCATCAGCGGCCGGCGCTCGGGGCGGCAGCTTGATTGGAGCCGCGTGCAGCGCCCGCAAACGCACCTCGCGCCAGGACATGCCCTCACGCAGCAGCGCCGGCGCGCCCATCAGGATCGCTGTCGCGATCTCCACGGCCTGCAGAATCACGCCGTAGGCGACGCCTGTGCCCCAGCCGATGTGCCAGCCGGTGGCCAGCACGGTTGCGCACGCGAACTGAAAAACCCCGAGGTTCGCCGGGGTGGCCGGCAGGATGGCGGTTACGTTAACGGCGAACAGAACCGCCGCAGCCGCCAACAGCCCGACGCGCGCACCGAGCCCGAGGGCCACCAGGAGCAGATAACAGGCCAGGATCTGCATCGTCCATGCCGTCAGCTGTGCGGCGACCGCCGCAGCCCCCAGGCGCAGGCTGCGGAACACTGCGAGCCCGCCTCGTGCGCGACCGGTCGCAAGCTGCAGCACAGCGATCGCACGCGAGAGGCGCACAAAGCGCGTGCTGGCGTTGCGGTGGCGCAGCAGCAGCGGCGCCACTACCAGGCCGAGCACAAGCACCGCGGGCGCCCCCGCGGTGACGATCAGCACGTTGTCGTGACCGGCCAAGAATCCCGCCGCCGAGAACGTCAGGGCACCGAGCAGGATGAGCGCAGCGACGTTGATCACCGTCTGCGAGACGACCGTCCCGAGCAGCACCGGCAGGCTGTCGCGGGGACGCCCGGTTCGACGCGCGAGGATCAGCGCCCGCGACGGCTCGCCCAGACGCGCGGGAAGCGTCGCTGACATCAGCACGCCGATCATCGTCGCCCGCAGCGTGTCGCGCAGCCTGATCCCGGCACGTGGCAGTGCCGCGCGCACTGCGGCATGCCAGGCCAGGCCTCGCAGCAGCATCGCCACCACCATCGCCGTCAAGCCGAGCAGCACGTAGGTTGGCTCCGAGTTCACGAGCGTCGCACCGACGCTTGCGATACCGATTCGACGCAGCCCGAGGTAGGCGAGCCCAGCCGTCGTCAGGCCGGCGCCCAGAGTCAGCCAGCGCCTGAGACGACTCCGGCGGCCGCGCCGCCGACCCTCCGGCGCCACTGGTGGCTCGATGCTCTCAAGACGTTGCGCGTACACCCGCGGACCCAAATCCGCCGGCGCGAAGCCGGTCCAGACGGCGAGTTTGCGTCTCACACCGACCGGCTGGGGCACCGCGATCGCATCCTCGTAGGCGTGAATCACCTCACCGGCGACCTGACCCCAGGCGAAGCGCTGGACGGTCTGGGCGGCACGCTCTGCGAGCTGCAGGCGGCGCTGCGGCTCGTGGTAGAGCTCGCGCATGGCCTCGGCCAACGCCTGCGCGTCGCCTGCGGGCACGAGCAGCCCGTCGCTGCCGGCGCTGACAACGTCCCGGTAGCCGGCGATGTCGGAGGCGACCACCGCCGCGCCCGCCGCAAACGCCTCCGTCAGCACCATGCCGAAGCTCTCGCCACCCAGCGACGGCGCGACGAAGACATCGGCCTCGTACAGCTCGCGGTGCTTGGTCTGATCGTCAACCTTGCCCAGCGCACGAACGCCGCGCCCGTCAAGCAGCAGCGGTGCCAGCTCATCCTCGCTGGGCCCGATCACGGTCAAGTGAGCAGGAATATGGTCGCGCAGCGCCTCAAAGGCCCTAACCAGGACCGGCAGCCCCTTGCGCTCCACCGCCTGCCCGACAAAGACGATCCGCAGCGGCTGCCGCGCCTCTTGGTGGGCGCGCTCGCGCCTCAGCGCGAGCGCGCCCACCAACGCATCTTGCTCGACGCTGACACCGTTGGGAATGACGCGGTAGGTGCCACCGAACCACCGCCGTCCAGTCCATGCGGCGGCCTGCGAGACGGCGATCCGCACGTGCAGGCGGTTCAGCACCTGGGTTGCGCCGAACGCGTTGGCAAAGGCGTTCGGCAACCACCTGGCCGAGTAGGAGTGAAATGTGCCAACCAGCGGCGTTCCGAACGGCAGCGTCGCGACCCAGCCGACCATAGGCGCGACCGGTTCATGGATGTGGACGACGTCATAGCCACCTCGCGCGAGCTCCCGTGAGAGACGCGCCACACCGCCAACCCCAAATGACAGGTTCGAGACCGCACCGTTGGCGCCCACGCCGACCGTGCGTCCCAGCGGCATCAGGTAGTCAGGCACAGCGATCCGCTGCGGCCGGGCGCCACGGTGCATCAGCGACGCCGCGCGGTCAGGCGGGTCCAGCGGAGCCAGCACGCGCACATCGTGCCCGGCTGCCAGATGCTGCTCGGCCAGCGCCTCAATGTGCCTAGTCACGCCCCCGGGATATGACCACGAGTACGGAGATACCAACGCGATCCGCATCAGTCTGAATCCTAACGATCGCTAAGGACTTGCTTACCCCGCCCGGCGCTCGCCGGACACGACACCTGCCATCATTGGGAGGCGATGCCCAAGCGACACTTCGTCAAGTACACGTTCCTCGCGGTCGAGCCCGCTTGGCGGCGGCTACCAGACGATGAGCGCGACGCGCATAAGCGCGAGTTCCTGGCCGCCTGCGAGGACTTCAGCGAGGATCACCTGCTGCGCGCCTTCTCACTGACCGGAACCCGCGGGGACGCCGACATGCTGCTGCTCTCGCAGGCCGAGAACCTCGACCGGATCCACGAGTTCCACGTGGTGCTTGCGCAGAGCGGCCTGATGAAGTGGATGCGCATCCCGTACTCGTACCTGGCGATGACCAAGCCCTCCGAGTACTCGGACGAGTCCCGCCTGGAGGTGCGGCCCGGGCACGGCAGGTATCTGTTCGTCTATCCGTTCGTCAAAACACGGGCCTGGTATCTCCTGCCCGCCGATGAGCGCTGGCGGATCATGCAGGAGCACATCCGTGTCGGCAAGGAGTTCCCGAACATCGACCTCAACACGAGCTACTCGTTCGGCCTTGACGACCAGGAGTTCGTGGTGGCCTTCGAGGCCGACAACCCGGCGGACTTCCTCGATCTGGTTCAAAAGCTCCGCCTGACCGAGTCAAGCGCCTACACGCTGCGTGACACACCCACCTTCACCTGCCTTGCCATGCCGGTCGAGCGGGCGCTTGGCGCGCTTGATGGGACCGCGCTGCGCGCCTCAGCGTGAGCTCGGACGCTGGCCGTGCGGCGCGTGAGTGGCTGCGCTCAAGCGACCCCGTCCTGCGTGAGCTGATCGACAGCCACGGTCCGAACGGCCTGCCCGAACGCCGCAGCGGCGCCCAGCGCGAGCATTACGGCGCCCTGGTGCGCACGATCGTTGGCCAGCAGCTATCCACCAGGGCCGCGGCCGCGATCTACAACCGGCTGGCCGCACACTTCGGCGAGCGCGAGCCCACCCCTCAGGAGATCCTCGACGAGGACCCGGAGGCACTGCGTGCCGTGGGCCTCTCCCGCGCCAAGGTGACGTTCCTGCGCTCGCTCGCCGAGCATGTGCTGGACGGCAGGCTGGCGCTCGAGCGGCTGGACACGCTGAGCGACGAGGACGTGATCGGCGAGCTGACGGCCGTGCGCGGCCTGGGCCCCTGGAGCGCACACATGTTCCTGATGTTCCACCTCGGCCGCCCGGACGTGCTGGCCACCGGCGATCTGGGGATCCGCAAGGCGATCATGGCTGCCTACAAGCTGGAGGCGCTGCCCGACCCGAAGACGATGGAGCGGATCGCGGCGCCCTGGCGTCCGCACCGGACGCTCGCCTGCCGCTACCTGTGGGCCACGCTTGACAGCGACCCGGGTGCAGCCGAACCCGACCCGATCTGAGACACACAGCTGCGCCCCTGGCGCCAGCTCACCCACCCGAACTGCTCCACACACCCGCGGAGTCTCGCACCACCCGGCCCGGGCGCAGCGGATCGGCACACGCTCTTGGCGCTCTCCTCCCGGGCCACCGGCCCGGTGGCCGGCGTCACGAGGCGAACGGCAGGTCAAGCGCGTGCCGGAGCTTGACGATCATGATGGCCCACCGCCAAAGTCTGTGCACGCTGAGCAACCATCCAGCGGGCACAACAGCAGCCGCCAGGCGGCCGGGTTCAGCAGGCGCGCTCTCGCTGCCTGCGTCCGCCTTGAGACAGGCCGCAAAGCGCCGTCAGACGGCTGAGACTTCTTGCTCTTCGGCCACGCGGAAGGAGGAGCCACAGCCGCAGGCGGCCACGACATTTGGGTTCTCAACCTTGAAGCCGGCCCCCTGCAGGCCGTCGACGAAGTCGATCACCGAGCCGCGGACGTACGGGAGGCTCGCGTTGTCGACGAGCAGCCGGATCCCCTTGTCCTCGAACACGGTATCCCCGTCGCGCTCCTCGTCAAAGGCGAGCGCATACTGAAACCCGGAACAACCGCCACCGCGCACGCCCACGCGCAGCCCTGCGGTCTCGGCCACGGCAGCCTGTGCGGAGAGAAACTCGCGAACTTTCAGAGCGCCATTGTCAGTGAGAGAGATCATGCTTCAGTGAGTATAGCCTCGGCCTGCGTGGCCGCTACGCTAGAGAGCATGTCAGTCTCACCCGACGAGCTCAAGGTTAGGATCGAGTCCGCGATCCCCGGCACACGCGCCGCGGTCAGCGGCGACGGGCATCACTTCGAGGCGACCGTGGAAGGCCCAGCCTTCGCGGGCCTGAGCAGGATCGACCAACACAAGCTCGTCTACGACGTCTTTGGCGCCGAGCTCGGCGACCGCATCCACGCCCTCTCCCTCAAGATCACAGCAACGGAGGATCGATGAGCGACCCAGCCACCAACGAGATGCGCGACGCGCTCAAGAGCGCGATCGCCGAGAACCCGGTGATCCTGTTCATGAAGGGCACGCCGGACGCGCCGGCGTGCGGCTTCTCAGCACGCACCGTGGCGGTGCTTGAGAGCCTGGAGGCGCCGTTTGCGGCCGTCAACGTGCTCCCGGATCCGAGGATCCGCCAGGAGCTCTCGGCGCTGTCCGGCTGGCCCACGATCCCGCAGCTGTTCATCGACGGCGAGCTGGTCGGTGGCTGTGACATCGTCATGGAGATGCACGAGACGGGCGAGCTCCAGCGGCTGCTCGGCGTCAGCGGCTCCGCCGGCACAGCGATGGCGGAAGCGCCAGCCGCGGCCAGCGCGGCTGAGCCCGCGCCGCTGAGCATCGAGAACCTGCTGTAGGGTCGGGCGGGCGCATGCCCGTAGCCCTGGTTTCAGACACCTGCCACTACCTGCCGCGCGAGCAGGTCGAGGCTCTCAGGATCCACGAGGTCAGCCTCTACGTGCATGGCAGCACGGGCGCACGACCCGAGCGCGAGGTCACCGACTACGACGCCTACTACGAGCGGCTGGCGGCGGGCGGCGACCTGCCCACCACCTCACAGCCCTCGATCGGTGACTTCCTGGCGGTCTACGAGCCGCTCGTGGCAGACGGCCATGAGATCGTCTCGATCCACCTCTCCGGTGGGCTCTCGGGAACGGTGCGCAGCGCCGAGCAAGCCCGCGCGCAGCTCGGCGAGGCGGCAGCCCTGGTGCACGTGGTCGACTCAGGCACGGCCTGCGGCGCGCAGGGGCTGATGCTGCTGGCCGCGGCCGCGGCCGCCGGCGCAGGCGCTGAGCCGGCCGCGGTGCTCGCGCGCGCGCAGGCGGCCCGAGCTTCGCTCGATTTTCTCTTCGCCCTGGACACACTCGAGTACCTGCGCCGCGGTGGGCGCATCGGTGGCGCTCAGGCGCTGCTGGGCTCGGCGCTGAAGATCAAGCCGATCCTGTCACTGAACTCGGAGATCACGGCCGTCGAGCGGGTGCGCACCAGCCGACGCGCGTTCGAGCGCCTGGTTGCGTTGGCCGAGCAGCTGGCTGGCAACGGACGCGACGGCTGGGTTGTGCAGCATACGCACGCACCCGAGGCGGCCAGCGACCTGGTGGAACGCTGCCGTGGCGTGTTCGGTTGCGAGCCCGTGTTCGTCTCGGAGATCGGGCCGGTGATCGGCGCCCACATCGGTCCGGGGCTTCTGGGCATCGGTGCCACCCAGCGTTCGCTGCTGCGCTAGCGCCGCCAGAGATCGGGTTGGCGCCGTCCGGCGGGGCGCGGTCGGCGAGCCCGACCTCAGCGCCGTCGGCGACCGCGACGCAGCACAGCTCCGAGCGCGCCGCCGACGCCGCCGGCGAACACGAACCCGGCGGCCGCGGCGGCGATCTGCAGGCTCCGCTCGTTGCGGCGCAGCTGAGCTCGCCAGTCGGTCAGCTGGCCCACCTCGTCGCGCAGCAGAACCAGCGAGTTACCGAGCTCTTGGCGGTTGCGCTCGATCGAGGCGCGGATCTCATCGGGTGTGCGAGTCGCCATCCTGCCGTGCGCCGTCAGCTCTTGGTGGCCGAGGCGGAGACCGTCTCGCGGATCTTCCGGGCCTCGTCTATCGCCATCGTCGGGGTCGGCGCTCCAACACGCAGCTTGCGCCAGGCAAAGAGGAACGAGAGCACGGCGAGCACGACCAGCACGACCGTCACGATGAAGAAGCCGATCCAGACATCGCCCACGTTGCTGACCAGAATCGTATCCAGCGCCCAGGCAATGGTGAGCAGCGCCGTGATCACTGCGAAGACGCCGAACACAGCACCTGCGGCGACCGCCGCGGAGCCACGGGCGATGCTCGAGATCTTCTGACCGACCTCTGCCTTGGCGAGCTCGATCTCGTCGTGGACGAGCATCCCAAGGCTCTCGGAGACCTGGGTGATGGCACCCGCGATGCTGTCCTGCTGTTCGTTATCTGCGGCCAAGACGCTTGAGAATAGTCGCAGCGAGAAGCCCGCCCGCAAAAGCTATGCCGAGGCCGACCTCCGGCCGACGGCGGACCAGCGCTTCAGCCTGGGCGAGCCCGAGACGCTTGAGCAGGTCGTTGAGGGGCGAGGCAGCGTCCGGCGCCGCCACCGCCGGGCGATCGCCTGCGCCGGCGCCTGCGGCCTCAGCGGGAGCCTGGATGGTTTCGCCAGCATCCGCGCCAGCCGCAGGCTTCCGGAGGGAGTGCGGACGACGCGCGCGTTGCGAATCTACCGAGCCAGGCTGCGCTTCGGTCACCGTGGTCACTCCGGTGGGTCTTCGTCGAAGACCCGCTTCCAGATCACGGCGGCCAGACGTGTTGCGACAAGGTTCGTGAGCGCGCCGACGCCGGCCAGCAGGCCCGACCACATGAGTCGCTTTACCAATGGGCTCTCCTTCATTTGCAGTGATTCAACCAGATCCGGGGCCGCTCACCCGCCGAGACCGCCGCAGATCATCTCCACGATCTCAGCCTTGACGTGGTCGAACTCGGCCTCGGGGATCTCCTCGCCGCTGAAGATCCACTGGGTCAGCACCTGCTCAACCAGGCCGTAGAACGCCTGCGCGGCAAACAGCGCATCAACCTCGCGGCGGAACACACCGGCCCTCTGTGCCTGCGCAACGATCTGGGCGATGCCCTCGTAGGCCTGCATGATCCGCTGCACGTGAGTGCGACCGAAGGTGTTCGCGGCCCGGGTCACCTCCACCACAATCACCTTCATGACGTCCGGGTCACGCCTGTAGGAGTCGACGATGAAGGAAGCGATGCGACGCAGCTGCTCGCGAGGCGGAGCCTCGCTCGCCTGCGCCTCGGCGATCGTCGCGAGCATCAGGTTCCAACGCTCGAGAAAGACCGTGTCAAGGATCGTTTCCTTGGATGGAAAGTAGTGGTAGACCAAGCCGTAGGCGACACCGGCCTCGTCGGCGATGTCCGAGACACGACAGGTGTGAAAGCCCTGCCGCGCGAACACGCGGACAGCCGCGTTCAGGATCAGTCGCCTTTTGTCGGCGGTGGCGCTCACGGCGCAGGCCGACCCAAGCCCTGGGGCGCCGCATACAGCCCCGGGGCGCGTCGGTGGGTCAGCGCCGGCAAGCGCGCACGGACATCGGCCAGCATGGCGAAGTCCAGATCGGCGAGGATCACCGTCTGGCTGTCTGGGGCGACCGCCAGCGGAATCCCCCACGGGTCGACGATCATGCTGCGCCCACCTGAGCGGTTGCCGGGCGGGTGTGGGCCGATCTGGTTTGCGGCGATCACGAAGCACTGGTTCTCGATCGCACGGGCGCGCAGGAGCGTCTCCCAGTGGTCCCGCGTGGTGGCGAGCGTGAACGCCGAGGGAACCGCCAGGATCTCGGCGCCTTGCTCGCTGAGCGCACGGTAGAGCTCGGGAAAGCGCAGGTCGTAGCAGATGCTCATACCGAGCAGGTGGCCCGGCGCCGGCTGTCGGTCGGCCCCGGCCCCGAGCCGGGTCACCACCACGGACGCTCCCGGCGCCTCGTGCTCAGACTCCGCATAACGGGTGCCGTCCACCTCGACGTCGAACATGTGCAGTTTGTCGTAGCTGGCGCGGATCTCGCCGTCGGGGCCGATGTGCAGACTCGTGTTTGCCGTCTTGGCGGCGTCCGTACGCCGGTGTACGAACGAGCCCGCGATCAGGTCGATCTGGTGCTCGCGCGCGAATGCTCGTGCCCAGCGAACCGCCTCGCCGTCGAGCGTCTGGGCGCATTCCCGCATGACCTCGCCGCGACCGAGGACAGTCCACTTCTCAGGCAACACCACGAGGGCCGCGCCGTCGCGCGCCGCCTGGCGCGCCAGCCGGTCGGCCTGTTCCAGGTTGGCCGCCACGTCCTCGGTTGCGTTGAGCTGCACGGCAGCAACGCGCAATTTGGCGCCGACATCGGCGCCCGACGGAGCGGCTACGGCAGAGCCCATGGTTGCCATCCCCCGAGGATACTGATTGACTGGTCAGTCAGCCATTCGGAGCCGGCCAAGCCGCAAGTCGACTCAGCGCCCGCGCCAGCGCGGGTCGCGCTTCTCGAAGAACGCCGCCACGCCCTCCCGCGCATCCTCGGTGGCGAAGGCGAGCGTCAACTGCGCGCGCAGGTAGTCCAACGCATCAGCCAGCGCCATGTCCTGCTGGCGGAACATCGCATCCTTGCCCATGCGCAGCATCAGCGGCGAGCGGGCCGCCAGCCGGCCGGCCCAGTCATGCACCGCCTGGTCGAACTCGACGTCGGGCACAACGCGGTTGACGATACCGATCTCCTGCGCCTGCGCGGCCGTGATCCGCTCGCCCAGCAGCATCAGCTCCGCCGCCCGCTTGCGCGGCACGTTGCGATAGAGCAGCGCGGTGACCATGAACGGGAACAGCCCGACGCCGATCTCCGGCGTCCCGAATGTCGCATTTTCGCTGGCGATCACCAGGTCGCAGGCCAGCGCCAGGCCGAGCGCTCCCGCGAGCACGTGACCGCGCGCCGCGCAGATGGATGGCTTGCCGAGCTCGCCGAGCAGCCTGAACAGCTCCGGGAAGCGCTCGTTGTCCTCGTGCCGATGAAGCAGCGGCACGTCGGCCGTGAACGACGCAAGGTTGCCGCCGCTTGAGAAAACCGTCGGGTGGGTCGAGGCGAGCACCACCACCCGAACATCCTGATCGGCCCGGGCGCGCTCGAGCGCTTGAATCAGCTCCCCGAGCAGCTCGGGGGCGAGCGCGTTGCGCGTCTCAGGCTGGGCTAGCGCGACCGTCGCCAGCCCATCCGCCGAGACCTCGTAGCTCAACGTGCCGTATTCGCCCATAGCTTCAGCCAACAGCCTACGACCAGCGCGACAGCATGCCAACATTCCACGCGTGGACTCCGCGCGCGGCCAACTCCTGATCGCCGGTCCCACGCTGAAGGACCCTGACTTCTGGCGTGCCGTCGTGCTGGTGGTGGAGCACACCGAGGACGGTGCGCTCGGGCTGGTGTTGAACCGGCCGTCCCAGTCGAAGGTCGGCGAGGCGGTGCCGCAGCTGGTGGCGCTGACCGACCCCGACGACGAGGTGCTGATCGGCGGGCCCGTCAATCGTTCGGCGGTGATCGTGCTGGCCGACTTCGAGGATCGCAACGACGCTGCACTGATCGCCTTCGCGAGCGTCGGCGTGCTCTCAAGCGATGCCGCCGCCGACCTGGCAGGGGCCCGGGTGCGTCGCGCCCGCGTCTTCGCAGGGCACTCGGGCTGGGGCCCGGGCCAGCTCGATGGCGAGCTCGATCGCGGCGACTGGATCCTCGAACCGGCCAACTACGGCGATGCGTTCACGCCCACACCCGAGCAGCTTTGGCAGACGGTGCTGGAGCGCAAGGGCGGCAGCTATGCGCTGGTGGCGCGGATGCCGGAGGATCCGTCGCTGAACTGACAGGCTGGAGTCCTGCGTGGCCGCGACGCCGCGCCCAACGCTCGCTCCCAACGCTCCTACGATCAATCGCGTGAACAGCGACCACCAGCACAGCCACAATGCGGCGCAGGCGCGCCAGTTGAAGCTCACGCTGGCGCTGATCGTCTCGTTCATGGCCCTGGAGGTGACAGTCGGCCTGCTCTCCGGGTCACTGGCGCTGCTGTCTGATGCCGCGCACATGCTCACCGACGCCGCAGCCCTCGCAATGGCGCTCGTGGCAGCGCAGCTGGCCACGCGACCAGCCCGGGGGGCGCTGACCTTCGGGCTCGGGCGCGCCGAGATCCTGAGCGCCAACGCAAACGGTCTGACCCTGCTGGTGCTGGCGCTGCTGATCGTCTACGGCGCCATCCATCGCCTGATCAACCCGGTGCACGTGAACGCCACCCCGGTGCTCGCCGTGGCGCTCGCCGGAATCGCCGTGAACCTGGTTGCGGTGCGCGTGCTCGGCGCTCACACGCATACGCATCAGCATGACCATGCAAGGCGCAGCCTCAACGTCGAGGGCTCCTACCAGCACATCCTGACCGACCTGTTCGGCTTTGCCGCGACCGCCGCCGCGGCGCTGGTGATCCTGCTGAGCGGCGCCTACCGCGCCGACGCAATCGCCTCACTGCTGATCGCAGCGGTCATGCTCTTCGCTGCACAGCGGCTGATCAGGGCGTCGGTTCGCGTGATGATGGAGGCGGCACCGGAGGGCGTGAGCCCGGCTGAGATCGGCGTGGCGATGGCTGCGCATCCCGGCGTCGTCGAGATTCACGACCTGCACGTCTGGGAGGTGACCACCGGCTTCAACGCCATCTCCGCGCACGTGATCGTGGATCCAGAGCAGGATTGCCATGAGACTCGCCGCGCGCTTGCCGCCCTGCTGCGTGACCGTTTCGGCCTGACGCACTCGACCCTGCAGGTCGAGCACGCACAGACCAACCAGGGTCCGCTACAGATCGAGCTCACGCGCCACGCCGGCTGACCCGCCGACGCGCTCGCGCAGCACAGACGCGCGCGCGACGGCCGCAGCGCGACCCGGTCCCGCCTGCTCGAGCTCCGCGTGCAGGGCACGGATGCGGCCCAGGATCTCGTCGGCCGCCGCCTGCTGCGCCTCGCGGCTCGGGTTGGCCACCGGCGTGAAGCGCAGCGGCCGCCCGTAGCGCACCACGACCTTGGTGAAGCGCAGCCGCCGCCAATTGCGGATCCGGTTTGAGCCGAGGATCGCGACCGGCACCACGGTCGCGCCCGATTCGAGCGCCAGGCGTCCGATTCCCGGCTTGCCCTGCTCGGCGAGCCTGCCGCTGCGCGACCGCCCGCCCTCGACATACATGCCAACCGCCCCGCCGCGCCCCAGCACCGCGAAGGCCGTTTTGAACGCCTCCTCATCGCGGTGGCCGCGGCGAACCGGGAAGACGCCGCCGTGGCTGTAGATCCAGCTCATCGGGTGGCGACCAAACATCTGCGACTTCGCCATGAAGTGGATGTGGCGGCGAACGAACGCGCCCGTGATGAAGTGGTCCAGGAACGACGCGTGGTTGGGCGCAACGATCACGGGCCCGTTGGGCACGTTCTCGGCACCGTAGCCCTCGGTCCGGAACAGCACAATCGCGATCCAGACGGTGATCACCCGCACAAGCTCGTAGGGCCACTGCGGCTGGCGGCGGCGCACGCGCTCGTGGTAGCGGTCAAACAGCTGCGCGGGCCGCGGGTCGCGGTAGACCTGCGCGCGGATCTGGACGTCCGCCGGCATCGCCGCGCTCAGCCCGAGAGCGGCAGCACCAGTGCCGGACGCTCGATCGTGTGGTCAGCCTTGGTGGCGATCACCGCCGTCGCGATCGCCATGAACTCGATCACGTGCGAGCCCCAGCCGTGCGAGGCCTGGTTGAGCCGCACGCCAACGAGGCCCTCGGCCTGGACGGACTCGGCCTCCGACTGCATGCGCGACATCGCCAGCTCGCGGGCGTCGTAGAGCGCCTGTGTGAAGTTGGTCATCTCGACGTTGCGGCCGATGTTGCGCATCGACTGCATCATGCCCTGGCGCGCGACGTGGTAGACGCAGTTGCCCATCACCAGCCCGACGGGCCGGTAGCCGGCGCGCAGCAGGGTCGAGAAGTCCTGACCGCTCAGATCGGAGGTGAACGGCCGGCCGCTGGGGGCGCGTTGAAGCTCGCCACTGGCGTGCCGCACAGCGGTGCCGACCGCGATGAACTCGGCCATGTCAGCACCCCAGTCGTAGCGACCGATCGTGAGCCGCACGCCCACGATCCCGTCGGCCCCGAGCTGGTCGGCCTCCTCTTCCATGCGCGTCATCGCCAGCTCGCGGGCGTGGTACATCGCCTGCGTGAGCACGCGCATCTCCATGTTCTGGTTCCAGGCCGCCTGCTGAAAGCCGATGTGGTAGATCGAGCTGCCGAGCACCAGCCCAAGCGGCTCAAACCCCGCCTCCTTGACGAGCAGAAACTCGTTGACGGAAAGGTCACTGGTGAAGAAGCCCCGGGCGATGTCCTGGCGCATCCGCTCGAGCCGTTCGCGCCCTGACTCCGGCAGGCCCTCGAGCGAGCCGGCGTGGTAGGGAGCAGCCACGGACGCCGACTCTCCCGGCTGCGCCGGGCCCGCTTGGCCCGGCTGGCCCTGGGGCCGCTCACCGCGTCGATCCAGAAAGCCCATGCGAAACCCTCCCTAACTCTCGAGCACCAAACGCTGCAACGCCTGACGTGTGCGCTCGCTGCTGCGGGCCTGCACCGCCACCGTCTCGGCCAGCGCCTTCAGCCAGGCGTCCAGCTCGAGCGTATCGGTCTTGATCGCGATCCCGCCGGAGAAACGCGACCGCGTGGCGCTGACGCGGCCGCCATCGCGCCTGAGCACCAGCCGCTGGTCACCGGCGGTCACCACAATCTCAGCCACCAGCTTCGGACCACGGAAACCGCCGCGGACGCGCTTGACCTCGACAAAGCCCGGCAGGGCCGCCTCGAGGCGTGTGGCAAGCCCCTCCACAAACGCGGCGATGTCGCTCAGATCGGCGCGCAGCGCCGCCGCGACCAGGTCCAGGTCTGGGTCACTGCCCGCCCCTGCCGGTTCCAGGCCGGCGCCCACGGCCGGCTCGAGATCTGTGTTCTGGCTCTCTTCCGGATTCACGATCCTCAGGCTACGACACCAGCGCCATTTCGTGTCACCGTAGCGCCCTGCGAGAGGGGCCGAACACGCGTCTGAGCAACCACAGCAGGCTCTGCGTGCTCCAGAAGCGGCCCGCAGACCGTCGCCGGGCCAGCTCGCGACGGCTGCACGAACTCAAGAACAGGCCGGAGCTATCCACAATCGCACCTCACAGCGAACCGACAGCAGGGATTGATCCATCCCGCGCTAGTCAATAACAGGGCGCGGACGGAATCCGCAAATTGCGCGTTTACGGAACATGACGGCGCCGAACTCGCGGTCGCCTCGCGGTGGTGGGTCCGTGGCGGCGGGGCGGCGGCGGGGCAGTGGCGGGGCAGTGGCCGGGCAGTGGCGGGACGACGGCGGGGCAGTGGCAGCCTTGACTCAGCCAACGGCGTGGCCACGCCTGCGACTATGCTGGCCGCGGTCAGAACGAGTCGAACTTAGGAGGGCCAGTTGCCTGACATCGAAGCTCACATCACCGGAACCATCTGGAAGATCGAGGTCGAGGTTGGAGACACGGTGCAGGAGGGCGACGCGGTCGTCATCCTCGAGTCGATGAAGATGGAGATGCCGGTGGAGTCTGAGGAGTCCGGCGTGGTCAGCGAGATCCGCTGCACAGAGGGCCAGGCGGTCTCCGAAGGCGACGTGCTGATCGTGCTCGAATAGGCCATCCAGCGCGCCGCTCAGCGCGCCTCCCAGCGGAACCAGCGCACACCCACAGCCGCACAGATGATGATGTACCCAACCGCTGCGGCCACAGCGCCCGTGTCGCGGCCGCTCCAGGCGGCCAGGTCAAGGACGCCGGCGAACATCGTCATCACGACACCGACCGGGCTCCAGCGCGAGATGTCGACCCAGACGGCGCCCAGCGCACCGACCTGCCCGAAGGTGCCGAGGATGATCAAAACGGCCAGCAGCACGCGCGCGACCGCCTGCAGCGTGTCGGTCGAGCGAATCAGGCCAACAAGCGCCTGCGCGATCGCGAGGAACACCGCCCCGGCGAGCACCGACACCAACAGCACCAGCAGGTACTGCCCGATCGACGGCGAGAGGTTGTGCATCTGCGCGCCAACGATCACGACCACCAGCGCCAGGATCAGGTTCGCGAGCGCCTGCATCGCCAGGCGGCTTGTCATGATCGCCCACGTCGGCGCGGGCGTGACCCGCAGACGCTGAAAGACACCGCGCTCACGGTCGCGGGAGGTCGAGAGCGCGTAGCCGACAAGCGCCATCGCCAACAGGCCGTAGGAGACCGCCAGGCCGATTATGTAACCGGCCCCGTCAAAGCTTTGGACGGCCTTATCGCCGGTGGTGCTGACCAGCAGAAAGATCGGCAGCACGAGGCTCACCACGAGCGAGCGGCGGTGCTTGCGGAAGGCGGCGAAATCAGCACGGAACAGCGAGCTCAGCACCAGTGCGACGGAGGGCGCGGCGGGCCGCTCTGGTTCGCTAGTCACGGATCTCGCTCCCGGTCAGTCCGATGAACACATCCTCGAGGGTCACCTCGCCATGCGCCACGGCGCGCACGCGTGGATCGTCGCGGTGCTTGACGATCAGTTCAGCGGGCGTCTCGGCGGTCAGCAGTTGGCCGTGGTCGATGATCGCCACCCGATCGCACACGGCCTGTGCCTCCTCCATCGAGTGCGTCGTCAACAGGATGCTGCCGCCTGCCTGGCGCAGCTGCTCGATGCGCGACCAGAGCTGGCGGCGCGACTGCGGGTCAAGCCCGGAGGTCGGCTCGTCCAGCAGCAGCAGCGCCGGTGAGTGCACGACCGCGATCTGCAGCGCCAGGCGCTGCTGCTGACCGCCTGAGAGCTGGCTGAAGGGCTTGCCGGCCTCGGCCTCGAGCCCGACCTCGGCCAGCCTGGCGTGGACTTCCGCCGGGCCCAGGCGCACCCCGTAGAGACCGGCGTAGAGCCGCAGCACCTGGCTGATCGTGAGATCCGGCTGAAAGCTCGTGGCCTGCAGCTGCACACCCATGCGCGCCTTGGCAAGCATCGGCTGGCGGCGGATGTCAAAACCGTCCACGCGCACCGAGCCCGCGCGCGGCCTGAGCAGCCCCTCGATCGCGCTGAGGGTGCTGGTCTTGCCGGCGCCGTTTGGCCCGAGCAGCCCGAAGATCTCTCCACGTTCGATCCGCAGGCTGACGCCCGCCACCGCCACGTTGGGCCCGTAGGCGACGGTCAGCCCGTCGACCTCCAGCACGCTCTCGCGCGTGACTGACGAGGCGGGTACCGGCGGCCGCCTCGCCGGCAGCTCGACACGCGGTTGCGGGAAGAGCAGCAGCGAGCCGTCCGCGCGCTCTTCGCCAACCACATAGGTCTCTGTCCGCCCTGCCCTGACGACGCTCACCGTCTCGGCCACGCGAGGCACACTAACGGCCCCCGCGGCGTCAGGGGAGGTTCCCTAGTCGTCCTCTTCCCAGGGCGTGAAGTCGGCCTTGCGGGCCCCGCAGACCGGGCAGAACCAGGTCTCGGGGATGTCCTCAAACGCGGTCCCGGGCGGGATGCCGCCGTCCGGGTCGCCCTCGTCCGGGTCGTAGATGTACCCGCAGGACTCGCAGATGTACCTCACCGCCGCCAGGTTAGCTGACGGCCCGCGCTACGGTCGGGGCGTGAGCCCGCGTCCTGCCGCAACCGTGATCCTGCTGCGTGACGGCACGAACGGGTTGGAGCTGCTGATGGTCAAGCGCAACCCGTCCGCACGCTTCATGGGAGCACACTGGGTCTTCCCCGGCGGCGCCGTGGACCCGGTCGATGGCGTCGGCGAGGCCGCCCTTGCGGCCGCGGCGCGCCGTGAGCTCCGCGAGGAGACCGGCATCGAGCTGGACGCCGGCGCCGAACTGGTCCTCTACGCCCGCTGGATCACGCCGGAGCGCGCCCCGGTCCGCTTTGACACCTGCTTCTACTTGGCGAGCGCACCTGCGGGCCAGAAGCCCGCCGTCGACGAGGCCGAGATCGTGGCCGCCCGTTGGCTGACCCCTCAACAGGCCATCGAGCTCAATGCGCAGGGTGGCTTTGAGCTGGCTTTCCCAACGCGCCGGCAGTTAGAGCAGCTTGCCGGTTTCGCATCCGCAGAGCAGTTGCTCACTCGCTCCCGCGAGCGCACAGACATCGTCGAGCCAGTGATGCCGGTGATCACCGACACGGGCGAGATCGTGCTGCCCTAGCAGGCGGCCGACTCAGTCGGCCTCCTCGTCAGAGATCACGTGCAGCACGGCGTTGATCAGCGCCAGGTGCGTGAACGCCTGCGGGTAGTTGCCCAGATGCCTGCCGCTGTGCGCGTCGAGCTCCTCGGCGAAGAGCCCAAGCCGAGACCCGTGGGCGAGCAACCGCTCGCAGAGCACGCTCGCGCGTTTGTGCTCACCGATCTCAGACAGCGCCGAGACCAGCCAGAAGGAACAGATCAAAAAAGTCCCCTCCTCGCCCTTGAGACCGTCGTCGGTCTCGTCGGTGCGGTAGCGCAGCACCAGGCCGTGCTCGGTCAGCTCGTCGGCGATCGCCATCACCGTGTCGCGCACGCGCTCATCGTCGGGCGGCAGCAGGCGGTTCAGTGGGATCAGCAGCGTCGAAGCGTCGAGCGCGTCGGTGTCGTAGTGCTGGCGGAACACGCCGCGCTCAGAGACCCCCTTGGCGAGAATGTCAGCCTTGATCTCGTCGGCCCTGGCCTGCCACTCTGCGGCGAGCTCGTCCTCGCCCTCACGTTCGGCCAGGCGCGCCCCGCGGTCGGCCGCGACCCAACACATCAGCTTCGATGACACATAGTGCTTGGGCTCGCCGCGCGCCTCCCAGATGCCCTGGTCGGGTTTGTCCCACACAGCCAGCGCGCACTGCACCTGGTCCTTGATCACGCCCCAGAGCCGCTGCGGAATGTGGCCGCCGGTCTTGATGTGCAGGTAGATCGAGTCGAGCACCGCCCCGTAGACGTCGTTCTGGCGCTGGTTGTAGGCGCCGTTGCCGATCCGCACCGGCCTGGCGCCCTCATAGCCGCCCAGATGGTCGAGCGTCGACTCGGCGAGGTCACGCTCGCCGCCGACCCCATACATGATCTGCAGGCTGCCGTCCTCGTTGCGCTGCAGATCGGCGACGAACTGCATGAAGTCGTCGGCCTCCCAGTCAAAACCCAGGGCATGAAGCCCCCACAGCGTGAAGGTCGCGTCGCGCATCCAGCAGTAGCGGTAGTCCCAGTTGCGCTCGCCCTGGGGCGCCTCCGGCAGCGACGTGGTCAACGCCGCCACCATCGCCCCGGTGGGCACGTAGGTGAGCCCTTTGAGCGTCAGCGCCGAGCGGTGCAGGTGCTCGCGCCAGCGGTGGTCCGGGAAGCGTCCGCCGGCCAGCCACTCGCGCCAGTAGTGCTCTGTGTAGAGCAGGCGCTGTTCAGCATCCTGGAGGTCAGACGGGCCATCCAGGCCAGCGCCCCAGCCGAGCGCCACGTAGCGCTTCTCGCCTTCGACGAGCGTGTGCCGGGCACGGGCGCGGCTGCCTTCGATCCCGAGCCGGAGGTCGGAGTGCAGCGCGACCTGCTGGCCCTCAGCGCTGATCGCCTCGGCCACCCCCCAGTCGCCGTCAGGCACGGTCCACTGCGCCGGCTCGTGGCCGTAGTTGAACATCGGCTCGCAGACGACCTCGACCTGGACGCTGCCCTGCACGCACTCGATCACACGCACCAGCATGTGGTCGGCGTCCTGGTCGGTGGGCGGCCGCGTACGCCCATCCTCCTCGCCGTGCTGCTCGCGCCAGGGGCCGATCGTCAGGCCGTCGCGCACGACCATCCAGCCGGAGGGCGTCAGCCAGGTGGTCTCGATGATCATCGTGCCGGGCACGTAGCGCACGGTCAGCGGCACCACCATGCCATAGGGGCCGACGCGGAAGGAGCCGGCACGGCGGTCGAGCAGTGCCCCGAACATCGACGGCGCGTCAAAGCGCGGCACACCCAACCACTCGATGCTGCCGTCGGGCGCCAGCAGCGCGCCGGTGTGACAGTTGGACAGAAACGCGTAGTCGGCGATCGCCGGGAACGGCGAGCCCCCGGTCAGCGGCCGGTCGTGCGGTGGGATCGGGATCGTCGGCGACACGGCTCGCTGCGAAAGACTAGCTGGCCGCGCGGGCGATCCGCGCGGACCTGAAGAGAGCCGGCCAGACGCCGAGCACCACGAGCAGGAGCGCAACGAGCCAGGGCAGCACCGCCAGCGCCAGCAGGTGCCGGGGAACGAGCGCGAGCAGCGCCCCCTGCGAACAGAGCCCCGACCCTGCCGCAGCCGCGAAGCACAGGTCGCGTCGCAGACCAGACCGCGGCGGCGACTCGTCGGGCGGGCGGCGCCGACGCGCAGTTGCATCCATCAGCAGGCCACAGAGGCCGGCAAGAACGACACCGGAGCTCATGACGAGGTCGACGATGAGCGGTGGGCTCTCGCCGGCCAGCGCTCGATTGCCGCTGGCCAACCCCGCAGCGGCAGCCGCCAGCTCGATGGCAGCCGGCACAAGCAGCATCACCGCCGCAGCCCTCAGTCGCCCGCGCCAAATGCGAGTGAGGCTGGCATCTACCAGGCGGGCGAACTCCGAAGCCAGCTCATCCGGCGCCCCCATTTGGGCGCGTGGGTCCTCGCGCAGATGGTCGGCCAGCTCGACGAGGATCCGCGCACGCCTCCGAGCGGGCACCCTGGCGACCTTCAGTTCGCGTGCGAGCGCGTCGAGGTAGGCGGTCCGCGCGCTCACGCCAGCACCGCCTCGATCGTCTGCGCAAACGCGTGCCAGCGCTCGCGCCTGACGCCGAGCTCGCGCTCGCCGCTGCGCGTGATCCGGTAGACGCGGCGTCGGCGCCCCGCGACCACAGACCACTGGCTCGCAAGCAGACCGTCGGCCTCAAGCCGGTGGAGCACCGGGTAGACGGTCCCCTCCGGCAGCGCGAGCGCGCCACCACTGCGCGCCTTGAGCGCCTCGATGACCGCGTAGCCGTGCAGCGGTTCGCGGGCGACCACGGCCAAGATCAGCCCATCCAGGTGGCCCTTCAGCTCGTCCGCCCTCATGCCTCGGAACGCTATACCTAGTCTGACTAGGTGTCAAGCCGAGGAGACTCTGAACACGCGCCCGCCCCAGCCGGTCGCACCGTCGGTGGCCAGGAAGTAGACCGCGCGCCCGAGCGCGACGTCGAGCCAGACGCGCCCACCGGCGGCCACCAGCCAATTCGCGCCCCAGGTCCGCAGGTCGAAGACTCGCTGCGGCTTACGCATGCCGCCGGCGACGCGGTAGAGCGATTGGTAGGCGACCCGCTGGGCAGTGCCTGTATGTGCCGGCTCGCCGCCGGATTGCGACTGCGCGATCCAGACGCCGTCGGCGTTCACGGCCATCAGCGCGCCATAGAACGCAGGCATCGACCAGGTCCTGACCACGCGTCCGTCCTGCTCGGAGACCTGCAGCAGCACGCCGCGGCGCTGCGTCGCAAGTGGCGCATAGACCCAGAGCGAACCGTCGCCGTAGACCCACTCGGTGCGGCAGCCAGAGCACAGCCGGTAAGGGACGAGTACCGCTCCGAGCCGGTAGCCACCGCGCACGTGCGATGCGACCGTGGCGATCCGCAGCCCAAGATTCTCCAGGCCGTCGCGCCGGTTGCGACCCAGCTCCACCACGACCGGCAGCACGCGCTCCCCGTAGAGCGCGGGGTTCTCACAGCTGCCGGCAGCGACCGAGAGCACAGCCATGCTCGGCGCGGCGAGGGTCGCCGACCGGCAGCGGCCCGAGTGGTCGCTGCTGCTGGTGAGGACCAGGCGCCGGCCGACGGCGGCGAGCTGCGCCCACCGCCCACCGGCCGGGAGCGCCACCGAGGCGATGCGCACACAGCGCTCGAGCGCGTGCGCCTCACCAAACAGAGCGTCGAGCAGCCGCCGCCTCGGCAACGGTGCACGCCCCGTAGTGATTGACGCTATTGTCGCTGTCTTCAATGGCGATATCAAAGGCCCGATCGCCTGCGTTCCCGACGAGCACATCTCGCACGCACGCGACCGCCGCGAGGGTGCTCGGCATCAACCGCAACCGCCTCCCGTGGGCGCCGCGCGACGGCAACCGGCAGGAGCAGCTGATCGGGCTCGCCGAGCGGCCGCCATCCCGAGGAACCGGCGGGGAGGCGCACCCGGCCAGCGGGCCGGGTGCGCCAGGCTAGGTGTCGGAGTTGAAGTTCGGCAGGCCGGAGGCGCGCAGCCAATCGCTGATGTGCACGTTCAGCACCTCGAACTGGCCGGTGAAGATCAGCACACCCATGCCGACCAGCACCGCGCCACCGACGCCGATGACAACCGGGTAGTGGCGTTTGACGACGTTCAGCGCAGCGGTCGCCTTGCCGAACGCCAGGCCCGTGATCAGGAAGGGGACGCCCAGGCCGGCACAGTAGATCGCCAGCAGGAAGGCGCCCTTGTAGGCGCTGGATGAGGTGCCGGCGGCGCTGATGATCGCGCCCAGCGTCGGGCCGCTGCACGGCGTCCAGGCGATCGCAAAGGCGGCGCCGGTGAGCACCGGGCCCGAGCGGCCGGCGCGCTGGGTCAGCGCGGGCAGGTGCCACTCGCGCGCGATCCGGGGCACGAGCGGGCTGGCGACGAAGAGAACGCCCATCACGACGATCAGCGCACCGGAGACGTCGCGGGCGGTGGTGCCCGTGAAGGCTCCGCGCAGGGCCTGTTGCCCGAGCAGGCCGAGCGCGATGTAGATCGCCGAGAAGCTGCCGATGAAGGCGAGCGTGGGGCCGATCACGCGACTTGCCCGCAGCTCGGCGGTGTCGTTCACCCCGGCAACCGAGGAGATGTAGCCGGGCACCAGCGGCAGCACACAGGGCGAGAGGAAGCTGATGAGGCCCGCGCCGAACGCGACCGGGATGCCGATGCCTGCTGCTGGGTCCATTTGCGGGGTCTTGAGCGTAACCGAGCCGGCTGGATGCCGGGTGCTCGTGGAACCCATTATGTGCTCCCGCAGACAAACCGCCGCCTGCGGTCGATGCCTGCGGCGCGTCAGGTCAGGCCGAGCGTGGCGGGAACCATGTAGAGGCCAAAGGCGATCACGACCAGGCAAAGCGACCAGGTGACGTACTGTCGGGTTCCGCGCATGCGCCAATCGGCCGGCAGGGCGCGAGCCTCCAAGGCCAGCAGGAAGCCGAGCACGATCGGTAGCAGCAGCGCGTTCATGACCTCGACATCGATCACCAGGCTGATCAGATCGGGCGTGGTCAAAACGATCACGGCGCCGAGGATGTGGGCGAGCGCATAGGTGGCGTAGAACTTTGCGGAGCGGCGGGTGAGGCCCGCGTTCAGCGTGTGCGCCCAGCCGAACACCTCCGCGATGCCCCAGGCGCCCGCCAGCGAGGCGACCAGGGCCGCCACCATGCCCGCCCCCAGCATCGCCACGCCGAGCAGCAGCTTTGAGCCCAGCGCGCCGATGAACGGCTGCAGCGCGGCCGCAAGCTGACCGACGTTGTCGAGCGCCGCACCGTGGCCGCTGAGCCCGACGGTGGCGGCGAACGCCACGACCGCGACGATCATGATCAGCTGCGTGAGCACCGCCCCGAGGGCGGTG
>JAJZID010000061.1 GCA_021810705.1 Actinomycetes bacterium | reverse complement strand
TGTGAGTCCTGGGGGTCCAGCTCCGCCTGCGTGCGGCCCTGGCGGAGCACGACGATGCGGTCGGCGAGCCGAAACATCTGGTCGATGTCGCGCGTGGCCAGGAGCACCGCGAGGCCCTGCTCCCGCTTGCGCGCGAGGAGGTGCTCGAGCTGGGCGGTCTCGGAAGCGCCGATCGCCGCCGTAGGCTCATCCAGCAGCAGGATTCTGGGGTGGCGCGCGAGCGCCATCGCCAGTGCCAGCAGCCCACGCTGGCTGCCGCTCAGCGAACTCGCCGGCTCGGTCACCTGCAGCGAGGTCAGGCCGAGCTCCGTGAGGATGGCGGCGGCACGCGCGTAAAAGCGGTTGGTGGAGAGCGCCTGGACGCTCGATTCGTGTCCGAGCAGCAGGTTACCGGCGACGTCGAGCGTCTCACAAAGCGCAAGATCCTGCCAAACAACGGCGATCCCGTGGCGTTCTGCGGCTCGCAGGCCTGTGGACAGGACTCTGCCGTCTACCCGGATCGTGCCTGCGCTCGGCTGCAGGTCCCCGCTCAGGCAGCGTACGAGCGCCGTCTTGCCGGCGCCCGGCTCGCCGGCGAGCGCGACGATCTCACCGGCGTCGAGGCGCAGGTCCACTCGCTCGAGCGTCTGCTCATCACCAAAGCCGACCGCGAGACCCGTGACCTCAAGCACGCTTCCAGACTAGTGCGCAACGCAACTCATGCGATCAGGTGGGCGCCGGGACCGGGGGAGACCACGGTCGCGCCAGCGGGCGCGACCGTGCCCGGGGGCATCAGCGCAAGCACGCTGCCGCCGAAGCCTCCGCCCATCAGCCTGGCGCCGACGGCGCCCGCCGCCTTCAGCTCTGCGACAGCCGCCTCGACCGCGTCGGTCGAGACTTCAAAGTCGTCGCGCAGGCTCGCGTGGGAGCGGTCAAGCAGCCCTCCGAGCGCCGTCAGGTCCCCGTCGCCAAGCGCCCTTGTGGCGGCCAGCACGCGGCCGTTTTCGGTGATCACATGCCGAGCCCGGCGGGCGAGCGTGTCAGGCAGCATGTGCAGGTCCT
Organism: Actinomycetes bacterium; assembly: GCA_021810705.1. Taxonomy (GTDB): domain Bacteria; phylum Actinomycetota; class Thermoleophilia; order Solirubrobacterales; family Solirubrobacteraceae; genus Palsa-465. The sequence continues at coordinate 8,754 of JAJZID010000061.1, read as the reverse complement.
GGATCGTCGCGTCGCGGAGGCTCTCGACGCGCATCCGGTGGGCGGCTTCGCGGCACTGCTCGCGGCGCTCGTTGTAGCCGGAGGCTGCGTTCGTGCGTGCCTGTCCGGTGGGCAGCAGAACCAGCTCAAAGCCGCGCAGGTCAAGGGCGAGGGTCTGAGCCTCGAGCGTCAGGAAGTCGATCAGCAGCACATGGTCCGCAGTGCCAAGCAGCGACGTCAGCTGATCGAGCAGGCCGGTCTCGGCACCGGCCCAGCGCGCCTCGACACGCTGGCAGATGCGTGCCAGCGCTGTCGCGGCGGGCGGCTGCTCGCCGCCCTGCGCGATCAGCGCCAGACAGACCGCCACCGTTAGCGCCGCCGACGAGGACATCCCGGCGCCGATTGCGAGGTCGCTTCTGATCTCAAGGCGGGTGGCGGACGGCCGATACCCCTGTTCCTGGAGCTCGGCGACGGCGCCACGCACGTAGGCCCGCCAGCCACTGGCCGGGCCTGGCTCACGCCGGGAGAAGGTGTCGCGCGCGCCGAGGTCGTGGGCGATCACCTCGAGCTGCTCGCCCGAGCCGGCGACCGCGCTCACAGTGACCCCGGCGCGCACCGAGAACGCCAGCGCGAGGCCGTCGTTGTAGTCGGTGTGCTCGCCGATCAGGTTGACGCGGCCGGGCGCGAAGGCGGTGGCGACGCGGGTGCTCACGCCCGGTAGGTTGCCAGCCGTGGACCGTTTGCGGGTTTTCGTTGACGCCGCGACAGGGGAATCCTGCTGCTCGGCACCTGGCCGGGGATCTGGCTGTGCAACCGCCACGACGAGCAGCCGCCAGGCCCCAAAGCTCTTGGGATTGGGGAGCTTTGTGCATCTCGGGCGACTGGAGCGCCCGGAATGCACAAAGCTCGCGTTCGCGAGGTGATTTGGGGCGCAGAGGTCACTTGGCGCGGGCCGCGCCCGCCGGATCCGAGCGTGTCCTGGGCGCGACATGGGAAACCGTCCAACCGCCTGGGACAGCCGGATGCGAGCCGGTGCCTCGGTCGGCGCCTTGGCCGCCGTCTGAGCGGGCCCGCGCTGGGGTCAGCCGACGGCGCCCTCGGGTTCAAGCTCCAGCCGCGCGGCCGTGGCGCGCGCGGTGGCGAGCGCACGCGGCGTGGTGGTCAGCGCGCCGACGATCAGGAGCGCGATTGCAAGCCCGAACATCATCCACCAGCCGGGGTGGCTTGCCTCCGCGAAGCGGGGGCCGAAACTCGTGCTCTCACCGCCGACGATCGCCCCCACCACAGCGATGCCAACGGTCGAGCCGACCTGTCTGCTTGAGGAGGCGATCGCGCCGGCCACCCCGGCCTGCGCCGATGGCATGCCCGAGATGGCGGTGTTGGTGATCGGCGGGTTGACGAGCCCGAGGCCGCTACCGAAGATCACATAGGCGACCATCAGCAGCCAGATGTGCGTGTGAGCGCTCAACCCGGTCATCAGCAGCGCGCCGCAGGCCAATGCGATCGAGGCGATGATCAGCGGCCTGCGCGTGCCCATCGACGCGACCAGGCGGCCGGTGAGCGGCGCGAAGATGATCGTGGAGACGGCCAGCGGCAGCGTGTAGAGGCCGGCGCGCAGCGCCGAGAAGCCACGCGCCTCCTGCAGGTAGAGGGTGTTCACGAACAGAAACGCGCCGTAGGCCGCAAAGGCGAAGATTGCGCTCAGTGCGGCACCGCTGAACGGGATGCTGTGGAAGAAGCGGATCTCCACCAGCGGCTCCGGGCGACGCAGCTCGTAGCGGACCAGCGCCACGAACGCGGCGGCGGCGACGAGGAACAGCGCGATGATCGTGGGCGAGCCCCAGCCGTCGGGCTGCCCCTCGATGATCGCGTAGGTGAGCGTGGCGAGCCCCACGATCACGAGTGCCTGGCCGACGGGGTCGATGCGCCGCGCTCGATGTGCGCGCGACTCCGGCACGAAGATGGCGGTCAACAGGATCGCGAGCAGGCCGACCGGCAGGTTGACCAGGAACACGTAGCGCCACCCGGCGGTCGTGACCAGGATGCCGCCGACCACGGGGCCGAGCCCGAGGCTGATGCCGAACGCCGCGCCCCAGATGCCAACCGCACGGGCACGCTCACGCGGGTCCTCAAAGACGTTTCGCACGATCGAGAGGGCGACCGGGTTGAGCATCGCGCCGCCGAGCGCCTGAAAGGCGCGGGCGCTGACCAGCACACCCAGGCTCGGTGCCGCGGCGCAGATCGCCGAACCCAGGACGAAGATGACAAGGCCCGTCTGAAATACGCGCCGGCGACCGAGGCGGTCGGCGGTTGAGCCGCCGAGCATGAGGAAGCTCGCGAGCACCAGCGTGTAGGCGTCGACGATCCACTGCAGCCCGGAGAGCGGCGCGTGCAGCGAGCGCTGGATCGACGGCAGCGCGACGTTGACGATCGTCGTGTCGATCCCGACGATCAGCAGGCTCATGCAGCAGATGGCGAGGATCAGCCAGCGATGCTCGTGAGCGCTCTGGGCGGTGCTCGGCTGCGTTGCCACCCAGCCAGCTTAGCCCGGGTCCCGGGGGCTAGCCGGGGACCCGGGCTCGCCGCTGTCGTGCGGTCCTGGGGTGACTCAGGAGTGCTGGGACTTGTGCTGTGCGGCGCGCATCTTGCCGATCGCCGAGACGCACTGCGAGAAGGGCGTGCCGGGCGTGCCGGCGACGTGCTTTCTGCTATCGGCCTTGCATGCCACGCGGGCGCTCATCTTCGCGTCGTGGGCGGCCTTCGCGGCGGCTGTCACGCAGGCGCTGAAGGGTGTGCCACGCATGCCGGCGACGTGCTTCTTGCTCGCGCCCGCAGCCAGGCAATACTTGCCGTAGGCCTTGGTGGGTGGAGTTGTGGTCGATGTGCTCTGCGAGCTGGTCGGCTTTTGGTGCCCGGGGGCGCTACCGGACTTTCCGGGTGAGCCGGCCAGTGCGACCGCTGGGGTCGCGGCGATCACTGCTGCGACGCTCGCGGCGGTCAAGATCCTTTTGAGCTGCATTGCTCCTCCTTGGGTTGGTGTCGTGTCTCAGGTCCTGCGCATCCGGCGCGGCCTGCCGTCATTTGTGGGTTGTTGCCTGAAAGAACGCTCGCCGTGCCCGAAAGTCAGGGTGTAGATGCGCTGTTCTTGCCGTTTGAGTTAGAACCTGGTGTTGCGGTGGCGGAGCCGTGGCCGTTCGTGCCCTGTCCACCACTGGTCTGGGATCCGGAAGTGGGTGTTGGAGTTGTGGGCTGGGTGGTTGTGCCGTGGCGTCCGCCGGTCGCTCGATGCGTGGTTGGTGTCCGCCTCCGGCGGTGCGGGCGGTGCCGGTGGTTCTGGTGGTGTGCGTGTGTACGGACGTGCGCTGGGGACGGTGCGGAGCGGCGGTGCTGACCATGGGCGCTTGCGCCCCCGGCGCCTGCGGGATGAGACGTCGGCTGCTGGGGTGCGTGGCCGTGCTGCCCTGACGCAGGTGCACCGCCCTGTGGGCCTGGGTTGGTGTGGCTGCTGTGCCCGGGCCCACCGGAGGCGACGCCCCGGCCGTGCCCTCCCGCTCCGCTGACGCGCACGCGGACCCGGGTCTGCCGTGGCCCGGCGGGCACCCTGACGGCTGTGGGTGCGGCGCTGCGCGGCGCCGGTCTCGAGCTGTTCAGCCCCGGCGACCCGGGTGACCCGCCTGTCTGGCTCGCATGGACGACCCGGGCGAGCGCCGGGCGTGACGGCGCCTGGCCCGGGTGAAGCACGGTGAGCGCCCCGGTTGTCAGCCCGGCAGCCGCGACCAGGCCGACGGCCGCCGCCTTCAGCGGCACACTCGCACCGAGACCCTTGACGGCGGCGCTCGCGCTCACGCCGCCGAGCCCGCCACCGGCATGCGACGAGGTGGTGCCGGTGAGCTTGGTCAGCAGGCCGGTGGCTGCGGCCGCCGGCAGTACCGGCCACAGCGCCAGCATCTGCGTCCGGCGCTCCGTGATTGCCTGGGCAAAGTCCGAGCAGGCCGGGCAGGCCCGCAGATGCGCTTTGACACGGAGGCCGCGCAGCGTGCGGCGATCGCCGGCCGAGAGCAGCTCCTGCACGTGCGCGCAGTCCAGGCTGCGGCCCACGGCGAACTCCCCAAGCGAGCGGCGCGCCTCGAGGATCGTCTGCTTGGCAGCGCCTGGCGAGATCCCGAGCACCTCACCGATCTCCTCGTGCGAGAGCCCGGAGAGCTCGCGCAATACCAGTGCTGTGCGCTGCGCCTCGGCGAGCTCCTGCAGGTCGCCAATCAGTGTCGTCAAGCGCTCGCGCGTCTCGACCAGCTCCGGGGTGCTGCTGACGGCCGCGAGCTCCTCGGGAAGCTCGACCTGGGCCCGGCGGGAGCGCAGCAGGGTGAGCGACTCGTTGTGGGCGATCCGGAACAACCATGGGCGCAGCGGCGCATTGCGCCGACCCGCCCGCAGCGCCAACAGCGCGTTGGTCAGGCTGGTCTGCAGGGCATCCTGTGCGTCCTGGTCGTTGCCCAGCAGCGAGCGGCAGTAGCGGTAGAGCGGCTGGTGGTGGCGGCGAAAGATGGTCGTGAAGGCGGCCTCGCGACCCGCCTCGACCGCGCGGGCGAGCTGCTCGTCGCTCATCAGGCGTGCCGGTATCACGCTTGGTCCCGGTCGCCCGGGGGCTGGCATCGCCTCGACCTCCATCGATCACTCTATCCCTTACGTGTGAGGGCGCCGAAAGTCAGGGTATACCCGCCGACTATCGCACCGCGATGCTCGCGCGGTCGTATCGGCGTTCATCGGCGTGGAGGCCTGTGAAGATGAGCGCCGCCGCGTGAGGACCGTCCGTCCGTCCAGCGTCACGTTTGAAGCTCGGTCGTAAAGTCCAGCCAATGTTGCTGAGTGCTGACGCGCTACTGATCGCCGCCACTCGCAGCGGGCGGCCGCAGACGGCCTCCTCTGCGGTGTTCATCGCCATCATCCTGCTCGCCGTGCTCTACATCGCTTGGCGGGCCGGCTGGGTGCGAAACCAGACCGGTGGCAGCCGGCTGCGCGCCTGGCGCGCTGATCTGCGCGATCTCCACGTGAGCCCGCTGGCGCTGATCCCAACGCTGATCCTGGTGGTGGTGATCATCCTGCTCGTCGCGCACTGAGCACCGCCACGACGAGCAGCTCAGACAAGGCGCCAGATCGCCACGATCCCGACCGCCACAATCAGCGCGCGCAGCGCCGCCGGCGGCAGGCGCCGCCCAAAGCGGGCTCCGAGCACGCCACCGATGATCGACCCGCCGGCGATCAGACCCGCCGGCCCCCAGGCGACGTGGGCGGCGAAGACGAAGATGACGCCCGCGATCAGGTTCGTGACCCCAGCGGTTACGACCTTCACCGCATTGAGCCGTTGCAGGCGGTCGTCGATCGTCAGGCCGAGGACGGAGAGCATCAGGATCCCCTGGGCGGCGCCGAAGTAGCCGCCGTAGATCCCGGTCAGGAATGTGCCGGCCAGCGCGCCGGCGCTGACCTTCTGACCGGCTCCCCGTCGGTGTTTGCCGAGCACACGGTTGATCTGCTTCTGCAGCAGGATCAAAACGAGCGCCAGACCGATGAAGAAGGGCACGATTGCCTTGAAGGCCGAGGCCGGCAGCACCAGTAACAGGATCGCGCCAAGAATGCCGCCACAGGCGGCGGCCAGGGCGAGCGTCGCCACCCGCTCGCCCTGGCCGCCCAGCTCACGCCGGTAGCCGACAGCGCCGGACAGTGACCCGGGCACCAGGCCCACCGTGTTTGAGACGTTGGCCGTGACCGGCGCGAAGCCGAAGGCGAGCAGCGTCGGGAAGGTGATCAGCGTGCCGCTGCCCACGACAGTGTTGATCGTGCCGGCGGCTATCCCGGCGGCGAAGATCGCGGCGATGTGCCAGGGGCTCAAAGCACGCTGGCCCGCGTCAGATGCTGACCTGCGAGCCCATCACAACGGTGCGCTCGACCGGCAGTCCAAAGTGGTCGATCGGGCTGGAGGCGTTACGCGCCATCAGCAAAAAGAGCTTCTTGCGCCACCTGGCCATGTCGCGCTCGTCGGTTTCGAGGATCGAGATGCGTGAGATGAAGTAAGACGCGCCCTCCAGGTCGAGGTTGCGCTCGAGCACGCCCTGCTTGCGGGCCAGCTTCAGCAGGTCAGGAATGCGGTTGCGATCCCGGTAGCCGTTGCGGATCACGACGTGCAGGACCTGACAGCGGCCGTGCCCGAGCCGTCGAGCGGCAAACCGGCGGCTGCTCAGCACATGCGGAACGTTGCGCGGAACGAGCGAGACGATCAGCACCTTGCTCGGCAGCGTCTGCGTGTGCTCCACCAGGCCGCGTAGCGCCAGCGGCGTCGTCTCGCCGTTGGCGTTGAGGAACACGGCCGTGCCGGGCACACGGTGAATCGGCGGCCTCGCGTCCGCCAGCTCGTCCAGGAACGCCGCCAGATCCCCTTCCTTGGCGTTGCGGTTGCGCGTCACGATCACCTGGCCCGCGCGCCAGGTCAGCATCACGGTGGAGATTGCGATCGCCGCCGCGAGCGGGAGCCAGGCGCCGTGCAAGAGCTTGGCGAGGTTCGCCAGGAAGAACGCCACCTCGACTGTCAAGAACAGCACGCCGAGCAGCGCCAGGCGCCAGCGCGGCGTGTGCCACATGGCGCGCGCCACCGACAGAAAGAGGATCGTGTTGAGCACGAAGGTGCCGGTCACCGCAAAGCCGTAGGCGTTGGCCAGGCCGTTTGAGTTCTGGAAGATCAGCACCAGCGCCACCACGCCGACGGCGAGCATCCAGTTGACGATCGGAACGTAGATCTGTCCCTCCATCTCGCTGGTGTGGATCACCCGCAGCCGCGGCAGGTAGCCGAGCTGCATCGCCTGACGCGCCACCGTGTAGGAGCCGGAGATCACCGCCTGGGAGGCGATCACCGTCGCCAGCGTGGCCAGCATCACCTCGGGCAGCCGAAACCACGACGGCACCATCGAGAAGAACGGGTTGAACGTGCTCACATCGAGCGGCGCCTTCGGGTGGTCCATGATCCAGGCGGCCTGGCCCAGGTAGCTGATCAGCACCGCCGGCCAGACGATGCCGAACCAGGCCAGGCGGATCGGGCTGGGGCCGAAGTGACCACGGTCCGCGTAGAGAGCCTCGGCGCCCGTCGCGCAGAGGACGACACCGCCGAGCGCGAGAAACGCCTTGAGCCCATGGTCGAGGAAGAAGCGCGCGCCCCATACGGGGTTGATCGCCTGCAGGACCGCGGGGTGCTTGATCACCTCGGGCAGGCCGAGCAGCGCGATCGAGACAAACCACAGCATCATCACCGGGCCGAAGAGCTTGCCGACCGTGCCGGTGCCGCGGCGCTGGAGCAGGAACAGCACCACGAGGATCGCGATTGAGATCGGCACCACCAGGTTCGTGACGCTTGGTGTGGCGATCTCGAGCCCGGAAACCGCCGAAAGCACGGAGATGGCCGGTGTGATCATCCCGTCGCCGAAGAACAGCGCTGCGCCCACGATGCCGAGCGTGACGAGCATCGCCGCGCGCGGGACGCGGTTGCGCCGGCAGAGCGCGGCGAGCGCCATGATGCCGCCGTCACCGCGGTTGTGGGCGCGCATGATCACGGTCGCGTACTTGGTCGAGACGATGATCGCGAGCGCCCAGAAGATCAGCGAGATCACGCCGTAGACGCTCGTCGGCGTGATGTGGTGTGCCGCGGGAAAGCCGAAGGTGACCTGCTCGGTGTAGAGCGGGCTGGTGCCGATATCGCCATAGACGACCCCGAGTGCGCCGAGTGCCAGCACCGCTCGGCTGGCGTGCGCAATCACGTCGATCTGGGACTCCGCCTCCGCTGTCAGCTCCTCTGGATCTTCGTGCTCCTCGGCGGCGGTCGGCTCGGTGTGGACCGGCACGCTGCTGGGCAGCTTGTGTGCCGCCTCGTTGAAGCTGCGTCTGCGCGGCTCAGGGGCGGCCTCCTCGCGGTCTTGGTCCCGTGAGCTCATCTGTGAGCGCAGCGTATCGCTCGCGGGTCGGCAGGAGTCTTGCTGCCTGGCGCGAACCCCTCTCGCATGCTGCTTCGAAATCGCGCCCCGCAGATCGTTGACCCGCCGCGCACGGCGGGCGCCCCTTACGAGCACCTGCCGTCCGCGTCGGTAGCGGTGGTCAGCTGGTTGGTCGAGGCACACGTCGATTTTGTCCTTGTGGGCGCCTTCGCCCGCCGGCTGAGGGGCGAGGAGGCTGCCGCTGGGTCGGTCGCGATCGTGCCCGCCCCGTACGGGCGCAACCTCGACCGGCTCGTGCACGCGCTGGCAGCGCTGCACGCCCGCGAGCGCACGAGTGCGCTGGCAGGCGGCGGCCAGGGCACCGGCCAGCCGCTGAAGCTGAAGGCCGAGCTGCTCGTCAGCCCACGACGGCTAGAGCTCGCAGTCGGCTCCCACACGCTCGACGTGGAGGGCCGTCCGGACGGGGCTCCGAGCTACCAGGCGCTGCTGTATGAGTCGGTGCGCATGCAGGTCTCGGCGGCGACGGGGGTTGAGGTGGCCGCGCCCGAGGACATCGAGTTCTACGAGCACGTGCACCGCACCGGCGTCGCACCACAGATCAGCGTCGCGCGGCTCTGAGCGGCACAGAGCGGCTCAGTCGCGGTAGCGCCCCGGCTCCCACAGCGGCTCGGCACCGCCGCTGGCGGCGCGCGCGAGGATGAACAGAAGGTCTGAGAGGCGGTTCAGGTAGCGGACCACCTCCGGGCTGACCTGCTCGCCACAGGCGACAGCCAGCCGCTCCGCCCGGCGGCAGACGGTGCGC
>JAJZID010000060.1 GCA_021810705.1 Actinomycetes bacterium | reverse complement strand
GCTGGCTCGGTGGCCTGCTGACCAACTTCCAGACGATCTCCGGGCGCATCAAGCGCCTGCACGACCTCGAGCGCTACGAGACCGAGGGCCAGTTGCAACTGCTGCCCACGCGCGAGCGGATGGCAGCGCAGGCCGACCTCGAGAAGCTGCGCGCGAACCTCGGCGGAGTCAAGAACATGCAGCGCCCACCCGACGCGGTCTTCGTGATCGACCTGAAGACCGAGGCGATCGCGGTCCGGGAGGCCCAGTGTCTGCGCATCCCGATCATCGGCCTGGTGGACACCAACTGCGACCCTGAGGGGATCGATTACGTCATTCCCGGCAATGACGACGCGATCCGTTCCTGCGCCGCGATCACACGCGCGATCGGTGACTCCGTCGCCGAAGCGCACTCCGTTTTCCGGGCCGAGCAGGAGGCCGCGCGGCTTGAGCGCGAGCGCCTGGAGGCCGAGGAGCGCGCACGGCGTGAGGCCGAGGAGCGCGCGCGGCGTGAGGCCGAGGCGCAGGCCGCTGCTGAGGCGCAGGCCGCTGCTGAGGCGCAGGCCGCTGCTGAGGCGCAGGCGGCGGCTGAGGCGCAGGCGGCGGCTGAGGCGCAGGCCAAGAGTGAGACTGTGGCCCAGCCGGTTGTGGAGGCCGCGCCCGAGCCGGTTGTGGAGGCCGCGCCGGAGCCGGTTGTGGAGGCCACGCCCGAGCCGGTTGTGGAGGCCACCGCCAGCAAAACTGAGACTGAAGGAGAATCCGAGTGAGCGACATCAGCGCCGCTGAGGTCAAGGCCCTGCGCGACCGTACCGGCGCGGGGATGATGGCCTGCAAAAAGGCACTAACCGAAGCGCAGGGCGACGTTGAGAAGGCCGTTGAACTGCTGCGGGCACGCGGAGAGGCTCAGGCCGCCAAGCGTGCAGGCAACGACGCCACCGAGGGCACAGTCCAGTCCTACATCCACGCCGGCGGCAAGATCGGCGCCCTGGTTGAGGTCAACTGCGAGACCGACTTCGTCGCCCGCAACGACGCGTTCGTCGCCTTTGCCAAGGACCTGGCGCTGCACGTCGCCGCCAAGCCCGAGATGCTTGCCATCACCGAGGATGAGATTCCCGAGGAGGATCGCTCCCGTGAATTGCGGATCGCCACCGAGCAGGCCGCCGATCGGCCTGAGAACGTACGTGAGCGGATCGTCCAGGGCAAGCTCGACAAGTGGCTTGATGAGGTGGTGTTGATGCGCCAGGAGCACGTCAAATACGAGGGGCAGACGATCGAGGATCTGCGCGCCAAGCTGTCATCCGACATGGGTGAGAACGTCGTCGTCCGGCGCGTCGCGCGCTTTGCGGTAGGCGAATAGCATCGGGTCGCGGTGAGCACACAGGGCAGCAACCAAACGAGCGCGTACAACCGGGTCCTGCTCAAGCTCTCAGGGGAGGCCCTGATGGGCGAGCTGGACTACGGGACCGATCCGCAGCGCGTGCAGGCGGTCGCCGGTGAGATCGCGGCGGCGCACGCGCGCGGCGTTGAGATCGCGGTGGTCGTTGGTGGCGGCAACATCTACCGCGGCCTGGAGGCAGCCGCCCGCGGCATGGACCGGGCCACGGGCGATTACATGGGCATGCTCGCGACGGTGCTCAACGCGCTCGCCTTGCAGGACGCGCTCGAGAAGGCTGAGGTTCCCACACGCGTGCAGTCGGCGATCACCATCTCGGAGGTGGCTGAGCCATACATCCGGCGGCGAGCCATACGCCACCTCGAGAAGGGGCGCGTGGTGATCTTCGCCGCGGGCACCGGCAACCCGTTCTTCACCACCGACACCGCCGCGGCGCTCCGGGCCGCCGAGGTACATGCCGAGGTCGTGCTGATGGCCAAGAACGGGGTGGAGGGCGTCTACAGCGCCGACCCCGCCAAGGATCCTGCCGCACAGTTCATTTCAGAGCTGACACACCGGGAGGCGCTCACCCGTGGTCTGCAGGTCATGGACGCGACCGCCTTCGCGCTGTGCATGGAGAACAACCTGCCGATCGTGGTCTTCAACATGGCCGACGGCAGCAACATCAACCGGATACTGTCCGGGTCACACGTGGGGACACTGGTCAAGACATGAGCGAAGATCTGCTGACAACGCTGCTCGACGATGCTCGCGAGCGGATGCACAAGTCGGTCGAGTCGAGCCGTCACGAATTCGGATCGGTGCGCACCGGCCGCGCCAACCCGGCGCTGTTGGACCGCATCAACGTCGACTATTACGGGACCGCCACACCGCTCAAGCAGCTGGCCACCGTGAACGCCCCCGAGGCCCGCATGCTCACCATCCAGCCATACGACAAAAGCTCAATCCGTGCGATTGAGAAGGCCATACTCGAGTCCGATGTCGGTCTGACGCCATCCAACGATGGTGCGATGATCAGGCTGATGCTGCCGGAACTCACCGAGGAGCGGCGCAAGGAGCTGGTGAAGGTTGTGCGTGGCCTGGCCGAGGACGGCCGGGTCGCGATCCGCAACGTCCGCCGGGACATCATGCACGAGTTGCGCCAGCTCAAGGAGGGGGGCGAGATCGGCGCCGATGACGAGCACCGCGCCGAGACCGAGCTGCAGAAGGTGACCGACACGCGCATAGCCGAGCTCGACGAGCTGCTGAAGCTCAAGGAAGACGAGATCCTCGAGGTCTGACGGTGGCGTCGAGCTCTGAGCTGGCGCCGGGCACGGCGGTGGACGCCGTGGTGGATGGTCCGCGCTACGTGGCGATCATCACCGACGGCAACGGCCGTTGGGCCAGGCGGCGCGGCCTGCCGGCCGTGCGCGGCCACGAGGCTGGCGCCGACGTCGTCAAGGAGCGTTTGCGCGACGCTGTCAGCTTCGGGATCCGCGAGCTGACCGTGTACTCCTTCTCAACCGAGAACTGGAGCCGCTCGCGGGCTGAGGTGGCCGGCCTGATGCGGATGTTCTCACGGCGCATCGTCCTCGAGACCCCCGAGCTCAAGGCTGAAGGCGTGCGCCTGCGCTTCATCGGCCGCCGCAGCGCACCGGTATCGGCGCGCCTGATCGAGAAGATGCGCTGGGCGGAGGCCGAGACGGCCGCCAACGAGCGGATCACCCTCTACGTCGCCTTCAACTATGGCGGCCGGGCGGAGATCCTCGACGCTGCCCGGAACTTCAGCGGTGGTGACGAGGAGGAGTTCCGCCGCCACCTCTATGCGCCGGAGATGCACGATCCGGACCTGATCATCCGCACGAGCGGCGAGCAGCGCATCTCAAACTTCCTCACCTGGCAGGCGGCGTATTCGGAGTTCGTGTTCCGGGACGAGCTCTGGCCGGACTTCACGCGCGAGGCGTTCGCCGACAGCCTTGCCCAGTACGCCCAACGTCAGCGGCGCTTCGGCGGTCGCTGATGCCGGCCCCTCGCGGCGCGTCGACTCCATCACCGTCGCGCAAACCAGCAGGCTCAGACTTCCTCGCGCGGCTGCTGGTCGCGATCCCGGCGGCGGTCGTCGCGGTGGCCTTTGTTGATCTGGGCGGGATCGGCTGGACGCTGCTCATGGCGATCCTGGCCTGTGCCTGCCTGGCGGAGCTCTACCGCATGCTGGCCGGCTGGCGACCGGTGCCGCTGGTCGGCTTCGCGGTGGCCGTTGGCATGTGTCTGGCCGCACACTATGGCAGCCTGAACGACGTGGTGGGTGCCGCGCTGGCTTCGCTGCCGCTGGTGTTCCTGGCGATGCTCTGGCGCGGACAGGAGGAGGGCGCAGCGGCGACGATCGGCGCCACACTGCTCGGCGTGCTGTGGATCGGCCTGCCGTTCGCGGTGGCGGTGCTGCTGCGCCAGATACCGGACGGGGTTGGTAAGGGCCTTGTGATCGACGTCGCCGTCGGAACCTTTGTCGGCGACACGGGCGCCTATCTCGGTGGCCGTCTGTTTGGCCGTCACCCGCTCGCGCCGGCGATCTCACCCAAGAAGACCGTCGAGGGACTCGCGATCGGCGCGCTCGCGACCGTCATCGCGATTGTTGTTGCCGGTCTCTACCAGGAGGCCTGGCTGACGCATGGGACGGCGCTGCTGCTCGGCATCGCGGTGGCGATCATCGCGCCGATCGGCGACCTGTTTGAGTCGCTGATCAAGCGCGACGCCGGCGTGAAGGACGCCGGTGTCCTGTTCGGCGCCCACGGCGGCGCGCTCGACCGCCTCGACGCGGTCATCTTCACCGTGGTCGTCGGCTACTTCTTCGCAATCCACATCCCACTGCCACGCTGAAAGCGATGCCGCGCCGCCTCGTGATCCTCGGCTCCACCGGCTCGATCGGGACGCAGGCGCTGGACGTGGTTGCGCGCAGCGAGGGCGAGCTGGAAGTCGTGGGGCTGAGCGCGGCACGCGACTGGGAACAGCTGCTTGAGCAGGCGGAGCGCTTTGGTGTGAGCCAGATCGCGCTGGCCGAGCCGGAGGCTGCCGCGCGTGCCGCTGGCGCCTGGACGCGTGGGACGGTGATGAGCGGCCCGGACGGCATCGTCGAGCTCGTCAAGTCAGGCGGTGCCGACATCGTGCTGAACGCCATCGTCGGCTCTGCCGGGTTGCTTGCGACGGTCGCCGCGCTTGGCGAAGGCATCGACCTGGCGCTCGCCAACAAGGAGTCGCTGGTCGTCGGCGGCGAGCTCGTCAATGCGCTCGCTCAGGCCACCGCCGCCAGGCTGCTGCCGGTCGACTCCGAGCACACGGCGCTGCACCAGCTGATCGGCGGCCAACCGGCAGGCACGATCGATCGCCTGCTCCTGACCGCCTCCGGGGGCCCCTTCCGCGGGCGCACCAGAGCACAGCTCGAAGCTGTGACCGTGGCCCAGGCGCTCGCTCACCCGACCTGGTCGATGGGCGGCAAGATCACGATCGACTCAGCCACCCTGATGAACAAGGGACTCGAGCTGATTGAGGCACACCACCTGTTCGGCACGCCGTACGAACAGATCGATGTGGTCGTTCACCCGCAGTCGATTGTGCACGCCCTGGTCCAGTCATGTGATGGCGCGACGCTCGCGCACATGGGCTATCCGGACATGCGCGTGGCGATCTCCTATGCGCTGCATCATCCCGGCCGTGGCGAGCTGCCGATACCAGCGCTGGACCTGGCGGCTGTCGGCGCACTGACCTTCGAGCCGCCGGACATCCAGACCTTCAGCTGCCTGCGGCTCGCGCGCGAGGCGGGGCTGGCGGGCGGCACGGCACCATGCACGCTCAACGCCGCAAACGAGGTGGCCGTACACGCGTTCCTGAACGGCGAGCTGTCGTTTTTGGCGATCGCCGAGGTGGTGGCGCGGACGCTCGAGCGGCTGCCGCCGGGCGCGGCCGAGTCGTTTGAGGCACTTGCCGCCGCAGACTCCGAGGCCAGGGCGCTGGCCCGAAGAGTTGCGTCAGAGTTGAGCTGGCGTTGAGGCTGCGCCTGACACACTTAAGAGTCTGATGGCCTACTTTCTCGCGTTGGTCGGCTTCGTGATGCTGATCGTGATCCACGAAGCGGGACACTTCGCTGCGGCCAAGGCGGTCGGGATGCGGGTGGAGCGCTTCTCGCTGTTCTTCGGCCCGATGTTCGCAAAGCGTCAGATCGGAGAGACCGAGTACGGCATCGGCGTGATCCCGCTGGGCGGCTACGTGAAGATCACCGGCATGACCCCGGGGGAGACCTATGAGACCCCCGAGATCGAGGCGCGCGCCTACGTCAACCAGCCGGTCTGGAAGCGCATCGTGGTGATCTCCGCGGGACCGGCTGTGAACCTCGTTGTGGCCTTCCTGCTGGCATGGCTGTTCTTTCTCGGGACGCGGGTCCACGTGGCCACAAACGCACACGGCGTGCCGCTGGTCTCCAACGTGGTGGGCGAGATCACGGTCGGCAGTCCCGCTCAGCGCGTGCTCAAGCTCGGCGACCAGATCGTCTCCGTCGATGGTGTGCACGGGAACGCCCAGCGCATCCGCGACGCGATCAGGACCCATACCTGCGCGGGTGATGCGCACGTCAACGGCTGCGCGGCGGTGAAGCCGGTCACCATGGTGATACGCAGAGGCGGCGTGCTCAGGACTGTCCGGGTGCGTCCGCGATGGAACGCCTCAGTGGGCGCGATGCTCGTTGGCTTCGCGTTCGCCTTCAAGACCGCGCCCAACGGCGTCCTTTACTCCGCCGAGCACAGCGTCACAGGGCTCTGGCACGTCACCAAGCTGACGGTCGCCGACATCGCTCAGCTGTTCAAGGCACGCGATCGCCGCCAACTGCACAGCATCGTGGGTGCCTACGCGATCACCGCGCAGCAGATCGCCGCGGGCTGGACCAGCGGCGTGGAGGTGATCGCGCTGATCTCGCTGTCGCTGGCGGTCATCAACCTGTTCCCGCTGCTGCCGCTCGACGGCGGGCACATCTTCTGGGCGCTGGCGGAGAAGATCGGTGGCCGCAAGGTTTCGCTGGTCGTGATGGAGCGAGCGAGCCTGATTGGCTTTGCGCTGATCGCGCTGCTGCTGGTGATCGGGCTGAGCAACGACATCCGCTCGCTCACCGGGTCGGGCTTCGGTCTTCAGTAGACCGTCGCCGGCAGCGCCGGCCTGCGCTGAGCGGTTCCTGAGACGTTCATTAGGTTGGCCCCGATCTTTACCGAGCGATTACTCGGTTTTCTACGTTGTCAAGGAGCGACGCTCGAGATGACGCCGGTCATCTCCGTCTTCAGGCGCCGTGCGCGGCGCTGACGGTCGCGCAAGCCAGCACAACCGCCGAGCGGAGCCACCCTTGACCCAACCAGTGCCAGTACGACAGACCGCGTATGCCTCCGGGGCGGCGGAGGAAGCCGCAACCGCGCAGACGCCGCCTGCAGCCGCGCTCGGGCAGACCGGCCCGCCCGTGTTCACGCGCGCTGAGGTGGAGCAGATCCACCGGCTGCTGCCATTCATCGCCTACGTCGACGGACAGCTGTCCATCGACGGGGTCACCGGCGAGCGGCTGTGGGACGGTCAGCGCTCACTCCTGCTCCACGTCCCCAGCCGGGCGGTGGACAACTACCGCAGCATCAGGGACGCGTTTGCCAGGTACTTCTCCGTATCGGTCAACTGCGCGATCAAGGCCTGCTACCTGGGCCCGGTGCTCGCGGCGCTCCGTGACGCCGGTGCGGGCGCCGAGATCGCTGGCGAGCTGGAATGGCGGATCGCCCGCAGCCTCGGGTTCGCAGCCGATCGCACGATCGTCAACGGCATGTCCCGCCAGGCTGATCATCTGCAGATGCTGCTGTCCGACGACGGGCTGCTGATCGATGTGGACAGCATGGAGGAGGTCCAGCACCTCGAGTGGCATGCGCGGCTCGCGGGTGCCAGGCCCAAGGTGATGGTCAGGGTCAACCCGCTGCCGCCGGACAGCTTCTTCTCGGAGCGCTCCAAGCTGGGGGTGGGCGCCGACGCAGCCTACGAGTTGCTCGAGCATGTGGCGCGCTCCGCCCATCTTGAGCTGTACGGTCTGCACGCCCATCAGCTGGTTCGCTGCACGGACCCGGCCCAGTTCGGCGAGATCGCACGCCGGATGGGCGACCTGCGCACGGAGCTGGCCAGCCGTACCGGCGGGCGCGTGAGCGCTCTGGACCTGGGCGGTGGCATCGAGGCGCGATATCTGCTGGAGCGAGCGGGCCACAGCATCGCTGACTTCGCGCTGGCGGCCCGCGACGCGCTGGCGGGATCTGACGGGTTCGAGCTGCTGCTCGAACCGGGTCGCTACGTCTTCGGTGATGCCGCGGTCGTCCTCTCGCGGATCCTGGGAACAAAGCTCAAGGAGGGGCAGCATTGGCACATAGCCGAGGTCGGAAGCAACCTGCTGCCGCCGACCTCTGACCGCGCCTATCCGCCGCTGCCGCTGCGCATCGCCGACGGGACGCCATGGAAGCGCACGCACATCGCTGACCCGACACCAACACCGGCACGCCTCTACCTCGACGCGATGCTGCCAGCCGACATCGCCGGCGAAGGTATTGCGCTGCTGGGCACCGGCGCCTACACGGCCGTGCGCGCGTCGCTCTGGAACGCTGGGCTGCCCGACATCGGCTTCATCCGGGATGGCGCCGTGGAGATTGTCTTCGATCGTAAGGCGCAGGACGAGGCCTTCCGCGCGCTCTACGGGATCGAGCTGGGGCCCATGGACGCCGAGCTTGAGGAGCCACAGGCCGGCGTCGCAGAGCCGCTCCGGGCGCGGCAGGCCTGCCACTAGACTGAAGGGCAATGCCCTCGAGAAATCAGATCCACGTCGGCACCGTGCCGATCGGTGGTGGCGCACCCGTCGCCGTGCAGACGATGACCAAGACCGAGACGGCCGATGTTCAGGCCACGCTGGCGCAGATCAGGCGCGTGGCGGATGCCGGTGCTGACCTGGTTCGCTGCGCGGTACCGCGCGATAGCGACGCCCAGGCGCTGGCCACGATCGTGCGCGAGTCCCCGATCCCGATCATCGCCGACATCCACTACAACCACACGCTGGCGCTCAAGGCGTTCGACGCCGGAGCACACTGCGTGCGCATCAACCCCGGCAACATCGGCGGCCCCGACAAGGTCGCAGCGGTGGTGGCGCGAGCAAAGGAACTGGATCGGCCGTTGCGAATCGGAGTCAACTCCGGTTCGCTGCCGGAGCATCTGCGCGAGCTCGAGTTTTCTGACCCGGTCGAGGCGTTGGTAACCGCAGCTGTTGAGTTTGTCGAGCTGATGGAACGACTCGAGTTCACCAACTTCAAGGTCTCGATCAAGTCGACGAGTGTGCCGAACACGATCGCCTCCAACCGGAGGCTGGCACAGCGCATCCCCTACCCACTGCACATCGGTGTCACCGAAGCCGGCACCAAGTGGTCGGGCTCGCTGAAGTCGGCGGTCGGGCTCGGCACGCTGCTGGCCGACGGTATCGGCGACACCATCCGGATCTCGCTCTCCACCTTCCAGGCGGAGGAGGAGGTCAAGGTCGCCTGGGAGATCCTCAAAGCCTTGAAGCTGCGCCGACGCGGGCCGGTGCTGATCGCCTGCCCCACCTGCGGCCGGCTGCAGTTCGACATGGACACGGTCGTTACCGAGGTCGAGAGCCGCCTGGAGCAATACGAGGAGCCGATCGAGGTCTCGGTGCTGGGCTGCGGCGTCAACGGCATCGGTGAGGCCCGCCACGCCGACTTCGGGATCGCGGGCGCCAAGGACATGGGCGTGATCTACGCCAAGGGCGAGCTCATCCGCAAGGTACCGACCGCCAGGCTGGTGGACGAGCTGTTTGCCGAGATCGACAAGTACTACGCCGCGGGCAAGAAGGTGCTCCGCGACCAGGCAAGCGTCGCCGAAGCCGCACAGTGGCTTGCTGAAAACGAGGACGAGACCGCGATGACCCCGGAGCGCATGGCGGCGCTCGAGGCAGAGGCCGCCAAGCGTGAGGCGCGCTCGCCGGTCAAGGGCCGGCGCTTCACCCGCGCGTCAGCCTGATCTCCGTCTGAGCGGCCCGTCGCGCAGACGGCGCGACAGGCCCGCACCAGCGCTTATCTAGGAAACCGCGGCGAAGCGCGCTGCCACCGCGTCCCAGTTGACCGTGTTCCACCACGCGTCGAGGTAGTCAGGACGGCGGTTCTGGTACTTCAGGTAGTAGGCGTGCTCCCAGACGTCCACACCCAGCAGCGGCGTCTGTCCGTCGCTGATCGGGTTGTCCTGGTTGGGGGTCGAGACGATCGCAAGACCCGAGCCGTCATGCACCAGCCAGGCCCAGCCGGAGCCGAAACGGCCCACGCCTGCCGCCTTGAGCTTCGCCTGAAAGTCAGCGAAGGATCCGAATGTGGCGCTGATCGCGTCGGCCAGAGCGCCGGTC
>JAJZID010000059.1 GCA_021810705.1 Actinomycetes bacterium | reverse complement strand
GTCCGCTCAGCACCGCAACGCTGCGGTGCGCCAGCCAGTGGCGCGCCTCTCGCTCCCAGGTGAGCTTCATTGACGCGGGGCAGATGACCACCGCGGGGAAGGCGCCGTCGGCTTCGAGTGTGGCCAGTGCTTCGACCGTCTTGCCGAGCCCCTGCTCGTCGGAGAGGAAGGTGCGGCGCGCCTGTAGCGCGTAGCGGACCGCCGCCCACTGGAATGGCGCGAGCTCGCCACCGAGGCGTGGTGCGACCTCGGCAAGCGGCTCGGCGGAGGTTGCGCGTGAGGCGGCGACCGCGCGCTGGGCCGCACGGTGCTCGGCGGCCATCTGCTCAAGCGCCTGCGCGGCCGTGGGCGCGACGTCGATCTTGTGGCGGGCGATGAACGCGTCGAGCTGATCGACGATCCAGGCGTCGAGCTTGAGCTCGTTGGCGGCCGCGCCGGGCAGCGCTTCAAACGCGGCCTGCGCGTCGGGATCCCAGAAGGTTTCGAGCGTGAGGCGCTCGCCAGCGACGCTGCGGGTGAGTATCAGCCTGGCGGCCGGTGGCTGTTCGCCACATTCAAGCGATTCGATGCAGCGCCGCGCGCCGAGGCTGAGGCGTGGGTCGCGCAGCTCGGCGATCGCGGCTGCGTGCGTGGGTGTGAGCGGTACCAGCCAGCGGCCCTCCAGTTCCAGCGCGTCCTCGCGCAGCGTCTTGGGCGGCTCGCCCGCAAGCGTGTCCAGCGCAAACCAGCCGCGCCCGTCATAGCGGGTGGTGCGCACATGCCCGACCCAGCGGCGCTCTGCCGCGGCCAGCCACTGGTCGAACTCGGCGCTGCGGCGCAGATCCGGCCGCGCGCCCAGGATCGTCGCGAGTTTGGCGGCAACCCAGCCGTCCGCCGGAGCCGACCACTCCTTGCGATCCCAGTCAAAGCGCCGTCCTGGCAGTGTGCGCACGGCGGCGACCAGGTGCCCGTCGTAGGGGAAGGCGAGCACCACCTCCTGCGTGTCGCCCTCGCCGCTTGAGCGCAGCGTGACGTTGGGCTCGTCAGGTACCGCTTGCAAGCGCGATCCTGGTGGTCAGGCTCGCACGCATGGCCGGACAGTCATCGTCTCCGACAGGTTAGAAGCCCGCTGTCGAGACTCGGTGCGCGGCCCCGGCGGGTGCGCGCCGTCCAACAGCCGCCAGCCCCCAAACCTCGCCGCCCACTCGAGCTTTGTGCGTTTTGTGCACTCCCATCGCTCTGATTGCACAAAGCTCACGATCCGCCCGAGGTTTGGGGCCCAGAGGTCGTTGGGACCGCCATCCGGCGCCCGTTTCAGAGCGCGGCGATCCTTGCGACAAGGCGCTCACGCACCGCTGGCCACTCCTCGTCGATCACGGAGTAGAAGGCAGAGTCGATCTTGGTCCCGTCGGCCTGGCGGATCGAGTAGTTGCGCCAGACGCCCTCAAAGGTCGCGCCCAGCTTCTCCAGCGCCGCCCGGGAGCGGGCGTTGCGTGCGTAGGTGTCAAACACCACCCGGATGCAGCCGAGCGTCTCAAACGCGTAGCGCAACTGCAGAAACTTGGCCTCGGTGTTGGCGCCGCTGCCCCAGGTGGCCGGTGTCAGCCAGGTCCAGCCGATCTCAATGCCACGGTCCTGCTCATGCGGGTCGCAGAAGCTGGTGCTGCCGACCGGCTCGCCGGTTGCCTGCAGGATCGTCGCGAAGTGGCCCTCACGGCCGGCCGCTGCCTCGGCCAGACAGCCGTCCAGCCAGGCGTCGAAGTCGGCCTCGCTGCGCGCTGGGTCAAAGGACCAGTGCGCCCAGATGCGCTCGTCGCCAGCGACCGCCAGCAGCCCGTCGCGGTGCCTGCGCTCGAGCGGCTCGAGCCGCACCACCCGCCCGGTCAGCGTCGGCTGGAGGTTCCACACAGCGAGGATCGTATCCACAGGCGCCGAAGCGACTGTCGCTGCTGCGAAACTCTGTCTCAGCGCCCATGCAGTCGACCTTCGACAGGATCAGCGGCCTTGAGCTTCAACTCGACGAGCTACTGCTGGAGCCACTCCGCGCGCAGCTCGGCCCCGAGCGCACGCGGCAGTGCACGCTGGTCACGCTGAGCGGCGGCGGCTCAAGCGGGGTGGGGGAGGATGTCGGCTACGAGCCGGGCGAGCATGAGGCCTTTCTGGCCGCCGGCCCGCCGCCCGGCCTGAGCGGCCGCTTCACGCTCGAGCGCTTCTGCGAGCGCGTGGAGTCGCTTGACCTCTTCCCAGACCCGCCACGCTCGGAGGTCTCGCGCCTCTATCGCGTCTGGGCCATTGAAAGCGCGGCGCTCGATCTCGCCCTCAGGCAGGCGGGCGTATCGTTGGCGCAGGCCCTTGGCCGCGTCATCAAGCCGATGCGCTACGTGGTCTCGACCCGGCTCGGCGAGCCACCGACGATCGAGCCCGTCGCGGTGCGGCTGAGCCTCGACAGGTCTCTGCGCTTCAAGCTGGACGCAACCAGTTCATGGACGCCCGAGCTGATCGCCGAGCTGGCTGCCACCGGCGCCGTTGAGGCGGTTGACTTCAAGGGCTTCTATCGCGGCAGCAGTGTGGACCAGCCGGCCGACCCGCTGCTCTACAGGCGTGTGGCGGAAGCTTTCCCCGACGCGTGGCTTGAGGACCCGGATCTGAGCGACCCGGCCGCCGCCGCTGCGCTCGCCGGCGAGCATCAGCGGATCACCTGGGATGCGCCGATCCACTCGATCCAGGACATCCAGGCGCTCGCTTTCAAGCCCGCGATGGTCAACGTCAAGCCGTCCCGGATCGGGTCGCTGCGCAACCTGATGGACACCTACGATTACTGTCAGCAACAGCAGATCGGCGCCTACGGCGGCGGCCAGACCGAGATCGGGCCCGGGCGCGGTCAGTGCCAGTACCTGGCGGCGCTCTTCCACGCCGACGCTCCCAACGATCTGGCGCCCTCCGCCTACAACCTCGCGCACCCTCCTGCGGGCCTGCCGTCAAGCCCCCTGACCGCCGAGATCGCCGGCCCCGGCTTCCGCTGGCCCTAGCCGCAGGTCGCTCGCCAGCGGTATCAGACGGGTCGCGCCAGCGCGAGCGCGAACAGCCCGGCTGGGTCGCGCATCAGCTCGACCACCTCGAGCCCGCTGGCGGCCAAATCGCGGGTGAGTCGCTGCGGCGTGAACTTCGCGCTGATCTCGGTGCGGATCTCGTCTCCCGCAGCGAACTCCACCACCAGGTCGATCTCGCGCACGGTCACGGTCAGCTCGCGTGTCGCCCGCAGGCGCATCTCGATCCACTCGTTGGCCCGGTCGAAGAAGGCGACGTGCGCAAAGGCCTTGAGCGGAAAGTCGGCCTGCAGCTCGCGGTTGATGACGGCCAGGACGTTGCGGTTGAACTGTGCGGTGACGCCAGCCGCGTCGTTGTAGGCCGCCTCGATCACGGCCGGATCCTTGACCAGGTCGACGCCGAGCAACAGATGGTCCCCGGCGTGCAGCTGCGACGCGACCGTGCGCAGCAACCGGCGCCGCGCGGGGGTGTCGAAGTTGCCGATCGTCCCACCCAGGAATGCGAAGAGCCGCCGCGTGTCGGGCCGCTTGGCCGGGATCAGGTGCAGATGCCGCTCAAAGTCACCGGCCACGCAGTCCACCGCCTCAAGCGACGGGTACTCGGCGGCGACGCTCCATCCGGTGCGCAGCAGCGTCTCGCCGTCGATGTCAAAGGGGATGTAGCGCCTCGGACCGCCTTGCTGGACCAGTGCATCGAGCAGCAGACGGGTCTTGGCCGCGGTTCCGGCGCCGAGCTCGACCAGCTCGGTCGCCTGCGTCAGCGCTGCGATATCGCCCGCGCGACGCTCGAGGATGGACCGCTCGGTGCGTGTCGGGTAGTACTCCGGCAGGTCGCAGATCTGGTCAAAGAGGTCCGAGCCGCGCGCGTCGTAGAAGTGCTTTGGCGGCAGCTCGCGCAACGCTGCCTGAAGCCCCCAGCGGACGTCGGCGGCCAGTGTGCTGACGCCCAGACCCGCTGCCGTAATCAGGCTGACCCGCTCGTCGCCAACGACGCTCATCACGCGTCTCCCGCCAGCCTGACGCCGGCGAAGATCTGCCGGCGCTGCGGCAGGTCCCAGTTGCGAAAGGTTGTGCTTGCCACCCGCGGCCGCGTCGCCCAGGAACCGCCACGCAGAACCCGGTAGCGCTCGCCAAAGAACGGCGCCGAGTATTCGTGGTACGGGTAGGCGGCAAACCCCGGATAGCCCTCAAACCAGCTGGATGTCCATTCCCAAACGTCGCCGATCATTGAGCGCAGTCCGCCTCGCGTCGCACCGTCGAAGCTGGCTGGCGCGAGCGGTCCGCCGCTGACCTGGTCGAGGTTCGCCCATGCCCGCGATACCGGTTCGCTGCCCCAGGGCATGGGCCTTTGCAGGCCGCTTGCAGGATCGAGCGTCGCCGCCAGCTCCCACTCGTACTCGGACGGCAGCCGCAGGCCGTGGAAGGTGGCGAAGGCGTCGGCCTCAAACCACGAGATATGCATGACGGGCACCTCCGGGTCGATGTCCACCAGCTCACCGAGCCGCCACAGGCGGCCGTCCTCGGTCCAGTGCAGAGGTCGTTCAATCTGCTCTTCCTGGCACCAGCGCCAGCCCTCAGGTGACCACAGCTCGTCGCGCCGGTAGCCGCCGGCGTCCATGAACTCAAGCCAGTCGGCGTTGGTCGCTGGCGTCAGCGCCAGCCTGAAGGGGGCGAGCGCGCGGACGTGTGCCGGCCGCTCGTTGTCGTAGACAAAGCCGCGCTCCGGGCCGGCCCCGATCGTCACCTCGCCGCCTGCGAAGTCAACCAGCTCCAGAGCACCTCGCGTCGGTGCCGCGCCGCCGGAGCCGCCGGCCAGCGAGTCCGGCGCGTGCGTTTGATGAAACGGGTTTGGCAGTCGCGCGAGCGCGAGCAGTTGGAGCATCGTCTCGTTGTGCTGTTGCTCGTGACAGATCACAAGCTCGATCAGGTCGCTGCGGTCGCGGGCGACCTGACCGATCAGCGCTTCGGTTCGCGCCCTGACCGCAGCCATGTGCGCGAAGCTCTCCTCGGTGCCGAGCAGCTCAAGCTCGCCGCGGCGGGAGCGCGGGGTCTCGATCGCGTCGTAGATGGTGAACAGCTCGGGTGCCAGCGCGGGCACGCCCGCGGCCCGCGAGATCCACAGATCCTCGAAGCATGCGATGTGCGCCAGATCCCAGACCAGTGGGCTGAGCAACGTCGAGTAAACGGTCTCAAGCGTGGCCGCATCGAGACCGGCTACCAGCCTCAGGGTGCGTTCCCGGGTCTCGGTGAGCGCCTCGGTAAGGAGCTGGGGCAGGTCGCTCACGCGCAAATCATTCTACCCTGCGGCCGATGCTGCGCCTTGCAAGCTGCGTCAGGCCTGCCGGTGGAAGTCCGGTCCGGGCAAGCGCCGGAACGCCCGGTCGCAGGCTCCGATCGTTGGGAGAGATCCTTGCAGCTGAGTGGGGTGTGGCGAGCCTCTTTGGAAGGGGCAAGCGGGCGGGCTGGGACTTCAGCCTCGGACCACAAACAATCGGGTGGCTGGGCCGCTGATTGCACGGTGGAACGTTCCAGCGCGGCTCAATACGAAAGGCTGCGGGCCATCGCCAGCCGCGTCTGGCGATGGCAGCGTGCTCTCCAAGGCCTGGCGCCAAAGCTGTTCGCGCACCGGGCGTTCGGTGCCGCCGCATGAGGACCGGGTCAGAAGAGGCGGATGACGGGAGACTCGTCACGTCCGGTGCTGTGAGAGCCGGGGGCTCCAAGCGCCCATCGCCACCGGACCGCTCAAGTCTTCTTGCCGGGGTTGAAGAGGCCTTTAGGATCGAACGTCGCCTTGATGCGATGGTGCAGTTCGATTGCTGCCTGATTCCACTGGAGATGAAGCTGGTCGCGCTTGAGCCACCCGATGCCATGCTCGCCCGAGATTGAGCCGCCCAGGTCGACCGCCAGCTCGTGCAGTGCTCGGGCTGCCTGGTGGGCTCGGTTGAGCTCTGTGTCGTCCTCCGGGTTGATCAGGAAGGTTGAGTGCAGGTTCCCGTCGCCGGCGTGGCCCCAGCTGCACGCTTCAAGCCCGAATCGTTGGCCGATCAAATTGGTGGCATCGATGGCGTCGCGCAGGCGGTCCAGTGGCACGACTATGTCCTCACTGACCTTCCCGCCGCGCTGTGCCGAGACAGCAAGCGAGACACCTTCGCGCCAGCGCCAGAGCGCCGAAATCTCCTCGCGCAACGTCGGCGTGTGTAGCAGCAGGGCGTTGGGTTGGAGCAGCTCGCGCAGCTCCTCTGCGGCAGCCGCGGCCTCCGCGGCGGTGCCGTCGGTCTCGGCAACCACAAGGAAACGCGCCGCTTCGGGCAGGGCGGTTGGGAAAGCCCCGCGGCTTGCGGTGAGTGCTGCGCCCTCTACGAACTCGACGGCCGCAGCAACAAACCCGTTGGCGAGGATCGATTCGATCGCGGCACACCCCGCCTGAACGGTGTCGTAGGCGGCGGCCACGGGAAGAACCATCTCCGGCGCCGGAATCAGACGAAGCCAGGCGCCCGTGATGATCGCAAGCGTTCCCTCAGATCCAACCAGCAGGCCGCGGATGTCGTACCCGGCCACATCCTTGCGGATCGCTCCACCTACACGGATGATCTCGCCAGGGGCAACCACTGCCTCGATCCCAGTTACCCATGCGCCGGTGGCACCGTACTTGAAAGCATGCGGCCCACCGGCGTTGGTGGCGATGTTGCCTCCGATCTGAGACTGCTCGGCGGCACCCGGATCGGGAGGGAAGAGCAGCCCGTGCTCGCGTGCGAGTCGCCTCACGGTGCCGGTCAGGACGCCTGCGTCAACGTGCATCCTCCAAAGCTCGGGATCGAACGATCGTACGCGGGCCATCCGTGAAAGGTCAACGACAACACCCCCGTTGACCGGTACCGCTCCGCCCGAGAACCCGGTGCCGCCACCGCGGGGCACAAGCGCCTCATCGTTTCGGTAGGCCCATGCGACGATCAGTGCTACCTCCTCGGGACTTTGCGGCTGTACGACAGCGTGTGGCTCGCCGCGCAGCCCCTCGTGCTCGGTGGCGTCGGCCGCGTACGCGCTCAGCGAGCCGGCGACAACACGGTCCTGACCCAACACTCGTGTGAGATCTTCAGCCAGTGCGCTCATCATGGCTCAGGTGTCACGCCTGCCTGCCGAGCAGCGACCTGACAAGCCGCCGCATGCTCAGGGCGCAGGTACTGAAGGGCAGGGTGCTCGTTTGAGCAGATCTCCTCGGCCAGGGAACATCGCGGCTGATACGGGCAGCCGGGTGCCAGAACGCTCGCACTGGCTGTGCTGCGCGAGCTTGCCGCCGAGTCCTGTAGCCCGCCGGTCATGGCCGTATCCGCCACCGGCACCGCGCTGGCCAAAGCACGGGTGTAAGGAGGCAGCGACTGATCCAGCACCGGCAGGCAAGGCCCCTGCTCAACGACCCGGCCCAGGTACATGACAACGATCTGATCGCTGATGTGCATGACCATCGCAAGGTCCTGGCTGACGAACACGTACGAGAGCCCCAGAACGGCCTGCAGCCCGACGACCAGATACATGATCTCGGCCCGAACCGAGACAGCAAGCGCCGAAGCTGGCTCATCCAGGCCGATGACCTTCGATTGCACAGCCACCGCCCTGGCAAAAGCGGCACGCTGAGCCTGGCCACCGAAGAGCTCGTGCGGGTAGCGGGCGGCGAAGCGCTCGGGCAAAGCCACCATCTCAAGCAGCTCAAGCGCCCGGCCGCGACAGCCACCGCGCCCCACCAGGCGATGTACCTTCAACACCTCGGTCAGGGCCTGCTCGACGCTGAGGCGCGGGTTCAGCGAGGAATATGGGTCCTGAAAGACCAGCTGGACCAGCCGAGCTAGCTCCAGTGGGGGCGGTGACCTACGCGAGCCGAGCATCACCCCAGCGATCGCGATCGTACCCGAGGTCGGAGCCTCCAGACCGACCAGCAGCCGCGCCAGCGTCGATTTCCCGCAGCCGCTCTCACCGACAATCCCAAGCGTGCGGCCGGTCTCAAGCCTGATGCATGCTCGCTCGAACGCCCTCACGGGCGGCTGACCGCCGTACATCCTCGCGCTAGCCTTGACCGCCACCCGCCGCTTCGTGGACGCCATCTGGGCTCCGTAGCTCACCCAGCCGGCACGGGATCCTGTGGGGTGGGGAAGTGACCGTCGATCAGCTCGACGCGGTAGCCGTCCGGATCGGTGAGGAAGCAGATCCGGTATTCCGTTCGCCCTCCGGGAGCGTACGGCTGCCGCTCGGGCTCGATTCCGGCGGCGGCCAGGAGCTGCAGCGTCGCGTCGAGGTCATCGACGCTGAGTGCCAAGTGCCCGTAGCCAGTTCCGAGTTCGTATGCCTCGGCACGGCCGTCGTTCACAGTCAGCTCAAGCACGTCGCCGCCACCGGGGAGGCCGAGATATACGTTGTGCGCCCCATCGAACTGCAGCCGGCCACGCTGCGCGAACCCCAGCGCGGCGTAGAAGCGCAGCGACGCCGCTTCGTCGCGCACCCGGATGCAGACGTGTACAAACGTCGCCGTCACTTGATGACCGGCTTGCCGAGCGGGTATGCGGGGCCGCCCAGGGCCGCTGACGCGGTCCCCAGGAACAGATAGAGGCCGAGCGCGGCGAACACCAGCACAACCACGCCTGCCGCGTGGGTGAGAGCCGTGCTGGGGCTGAGCGTGGCAGGAACGAGCAGGATGAGCGCAAGCACGACCAAGCCGAAGACGGCGGTGAAAGCCAGTGGCAGACGGAGGCTCGCGATCGTCAACGCAGCCATCACGATCGCCCACGTGATCAGGAACAGCGCCTCGGCGTGCGTAACGTCCTTGACGGGCACGAGGAACCAGCTGTGCAGGATCCCAAGCAGGAGCATCGCGTAACTGAGCCAGAAGCCCGCGAAGAGCCCGTAGACGCCTGCCACCATCGTCTGTCCCAGCGATAGCGACCAGATCGTCGCGATGACAAGTCCGACGCCAGTGCCGGCCAGCACGACCGGGAGCACCGCGCCTACGGCGGCAGCCGGCACGTATCCGATCAGCGCCAGGCCCAGGCAGACCGAGCCCGCGGCAAAGATCGGCAGTCCAAGTATGCCGGGATCACCGGCGCTGATGAGCGACACCTGCACGGTGGTCGGCTGAGCGTCTGTACCTGCGGTGACGGTGGCCATGTTCCTCTCTCCTCCTCAGACGTTGGGGTGTGACGTTGTGCGCGGGTGAAGCAGATCAGATCGGTGACGAAGGCCGCGCAAGGCCCTCGGCTAGATCGCCGAAGCCGGGGGCCAGCACAGCGCCAGGCTGTGCTGGTAGGTACTCGGCGACCACCGCCTCCGTGGTGAGCAGCAGAGCGGCCACCGAAGCCGCGTGCTGGATCGTCAGGCGCGTAACCCTCAGGGGATCGATCACGCCGAGCTCGAACAGGTCGCCGAACTCGCCGGTGAGCGCGTTGAGGCCGCCGCCGGGGGGCATCGCCAGAACCTGGTCGACGACCGCCTGGCCGTCGAAGCCGGCGTTCGTGGCGATCCAGAAGAGCGGCTCTGACAGGATCCGCCGGATGATGTCGGCGCCGATCTTGTAGTCGCCGTCGAGCTCGAGGCTGGCCAGCGAGGCGGCCGCGCGCAGCAGCGCCGTCCCGCCGCCGGGCACGATCCCCTCCTGAACCGCGGCTGTCGTTGCGGCCAGCGATCCCTCGACGCGGCGACGGCGGTCGGCGAGCTCCACGTCGGTGGCCGCGCCCACCTTGATCACGGCGAGCTTGCTAGTGAGCTTTGCCAGGCGCTCCTGGGCAACCTCGCGGTCGCGTTCGTG
>JAJZID010000058.1 GCA_021810705.1 Actinomycetes bacterium | reverse complement strand
CCCGCCGTCGTTCCAGGCCTGGCTGTAGGTGGTGAAGCAGCCGGAGAGGATGCAGATGATCGTCAGCGAGATGGCGAAGTTGGAGAAGCCGCTCCAACCACGCGCCAGCTCCTGCTTGTAACCGAGTTCGGCAAGACGCTGCTCGTCCGCCGTGAGACTGCGATTGGCCATGCGATCTCCCTGGTCGTGTGATCTGGGTCCACCGCCCGTAAATGACCGCGCGCCGGACCTTTACGGGCGCTATCGTCGCAAATGCCACAAGCGCGCGTCAAGGTCCAACGCGAAAGTCCTCCCCCCGCAGGCCTACCAGCCGGGCCATTTTCGCGCTATTTGCGGGCTTGACGGCCCCTGGCAGCCCCCGCTCGCCACAACAAGGCGCTAACCTGCCAGCGTCGGCTGTGCCGTGCCTGGGATGCGGCAGTCGGCTCTATGACCGTACTGGGACGACGACACCGATGGCGGCTCGCCGCCGCCGCCCTGGGTTGTGCGGCCGCCCTACCGGCGCTGACCGGGAGCGCGACCGGGACCAACCTGACCAAGCTGCACAGCAAGCTCGGCAGTGCGCGCTCGCAGCTGAGTGGCAACCACCAGCGCGAGCAGGCCATCTCAAACCGGATCGCAGGGATCAACGGCCAGGTTCGCTCGCTGCAGAGCCAGATCGCGCTGGTCCAGTCACGCGAGGCGGCGGCCAACGCCCAGCTTGCGACCTATCAGGCGAACCTGACCGACGCGCGCCGGGCCATGCGCGCGGAGCGCGCTCACCTCAAACACCTGGAGAACATCCTGGCAAGGGCGCGCCACGCGCTGGTGAACGAGCTCGTCAGCCAGTACGAGCAGCCGCAGCAGTCGCTGGTGGACGTGATCGTCAACGCGTCGGGGTTCCAACAGCTGCTCGACTCGCTCCAGTACCTCTCATCGGTGCGCCAGCAGCAGCAGACGCTGATCGAGGTGACCCGCATCGCCAGGTCCAAGGCGCAGGTGGCCGAGGCCCGGCTGGCCGCCTACGAACGGCGCGAGCTCCAGGCCGCCAACGACACGCGTGTTCAGAGCGCCGGGCTGGCCGGCATGAACGCGCTGCTCTCATCCCGCCAGGCAGCGCTCCAGGATGCCCGCGCCGCGCAGGCCACGGCCCTCGCGGCCGCGCAGGCACAGGGATCACAGCTGCAGGCCGCGATCGCCACGATCAACCAGCGCCTGCGCGCAGCCAAGCAGAGGGAGCGGACGATCGCCCCCAGGCCGGTCGTCACCTACACGCCGCCGAGCGTCAGCACCAGCGGTAGCGGCACAGGCAAGACCGGCACCACCCCGCCCGTGGGCACAACCAGCCCCGTCGGCAGGACCAACCCCGTCGGCACGACCAACCCCGTCGGCACGACTGGTGGTGTCGGGGCAACGGGCGGCGCGGGCACCAGCAGCAGCTCCAGCAGCGGCTCTGGCAACTACGCCTACGGCGGCTGGGCGATCCCCTACGCGATCGTCCTCTGCGAGTCGGGCGGCCAGAACCTCCCGCCCAACAGCGCCGGCGCGTCCGGCTACTACCAGATCATGCCCGCCACCTGGCGCGGTGAGGGCGGCCCGGGACCGGCCGCCTACCTGGCCTCCAAGGCGGAGCAGAGCGCCGTCGCGGCGCGCCTCTGGAACAACGGCGCAGGCGCCTCCAACTGGACCTGCGCGGCGATGGTCGGGATCAGCTGAAGTCAGGGGCGACGGACGCGCTCAGCAGCCGCGGCGCTACAGCGAGCGCCGTCGGCTCAGTGCGCGCCGTCCGCCAACTCGCGACTCAGCGCTCGCCGGGGTGCGCCAGCGGGAACTGCGAGACCGGCCGCAGCAGATCGAGCGCCGTGACCACGATCCGGTTCTGCTCGCGCGCGTGCGCGGCCGGGTAGCCCTCACCCGAGGCGGCCCGCTCAGGCCGCCCGATGTAGCCGAAACGCAGATGCTCGGGCAGGATCTGGCGCAGGCGCGCCGACATGTGGGCGCGCGCGCCCATGTTGCGCGGCTCCTCCTGCACCCAGACGACCTCCTCGAGGTTCGGGTAGCTGTCGACCAGCGCCAGGATCTCGCTCTGCGGGAACGGGTAGAGCATCTCGACCCGGCCGATCGCCGCCCCGGGCGTCTGCGCGCGCAGCGGGTTGCCGATGATGTCGTAGTAGATCTTGCCGCTGCAGAGGATCAGGCGCGTGACGGCGGCGGCATCGGCGCTTGGCTCAGAGAGCACCGGCTGGAAGCGACCGTTGGTCAGATCCTCCAGATGCGAGGCGGCCGCCGGCAGCCGCAGCAGGCTCTTGGGCGTCATCACGACAAGTGGCCGCTGCTGGCCGATCCGGGCCTGACGGCGCAGCAGATGGAAGTACTGGGCCGGCGTGGTCGGGTTGGCCACGCGGATGTTGCTCTCGGCGGCGAGCTGGAGAAAACGCTCGAGCCGCGCCGAGGAGTGCTCGGGGCCGGCGCCCTCATAGCCGTGGGGCAAAAGCAGCGTCAGCCGTGACGTGATGCCCCACTTGGCCAGCCCGGGAGTGATGAACTGGTCGATGATCACCTGGGCACCGTTGGCGAAATCACCAAACTGCGCCTCCCACAGCACAAGCGTCTCCGGCGCCTCCTGCGAGTACCCGTACTCGAAGCCGACGCAGGCGGTCTCAGAAAGCGGGCTGTTGTGCAGCTCCATCGTCGCCAGCGCGCCCGGCAGGTGCTGGATCGCTGAGTGCTCGCGGCCGTTGCGCGAGTCGTGCAGCACCAGGTGACGCTGGCTGAACGTTCCGCGCTCGCTGTCCTGGCCGGTGAGCCGCAGCGGGATTCCCTCGGAGAGCAGCGACGCGAACGCCAGTGCCTCGGCGTGAGCCCAGTTGATCGGCCCACGCTCGGCGCCAAAGGCCTTGCGGCGCTCCGCCAGCTGGCCGGCGAGCTTGCGGTTGACCTCAAAGCCCTCAGGCAGCGCCAGCAGCTCCTCGTTGAGCAGCGCGAGCTTGTCAGCATCCACGGCGGTGTTGACCTCGGATGCAGCCGAGGTGTCAAGCTTGTACTCGCCGGTACCGTGCTCGACGCCGTGCTCCTTGGCTGCGGCCAGGCGTGCCTTGACGCGCTCGTGATGCTCGGTCAGCGTCGCCCAGCTCGCATCTGCAACAGCCTTTGCCTCCTGCTCGCTCAGCGCGCCAGCGGCGATCAGCTGCTTGGCGAACAGCTCCCGCACCGGCTCGTGGGCCTTGACCAGCGCGTACATCTCGGGCTGCGTGTAGGCGGGCTCGTCACCCTCGTTGTGGCCGTGGCGACGGTAGCCGACCAGGTCGATCACAACGTCGTGCCCGAACTCCTGGCGGAACGCAAAGGCCAGCCGCACAGCGGCGATGCAGGCCTCCACGTCGTCGGCGTTGACATGAATGATCGGCACGTCAAAGCCCTTGGCCAGGTCCGACGCGCAGGTCGTGGAGCGCGCATCCTCGGGATCGGTGGTGAAGCCGACCTGGTTGTTCTGGATGATGTGGATCGTGCCACCGACCGTGTAGCCGTCGAGCGCCTGCAGGTTGAGCGTCTCGGCGACCACGCCCTGACCCGGGAACGAGGCGTCGCCGTGCAGCACGACCGGCACCGCCGCGTTGGTGTCCTGGCTGGCGTGCGAGCCCTGGCGGTTCGTCTGCGCAGCGCGCGTGGCGCCGACCACCACCGGCGCGACGAACTCGAGGTGGCTCGGGTTTGACTCGAGCCGCACGATGAGCGACTCGCCACTCGGCAGCTGATAGGTGCCGGACGCGCCGTGGTGGTACTTCACGTCGCCGGTGCCGCCGTCTGGGATCGTGGTGATCGCGTCGAGCGTGTTGGCGCCCTCAAACTCCGCAAACAACGACTCGTACGAGCGCCCCAGGTTGTGCGCGAGCACGTTGACGCGGCCGCGGTGGGCCATCCCGACGACGACCTCGCGCGCGCCGTGGTCGCCCGAGAGGCGGATGATCTCATCGAGCATCGGCACGGTCATGTCGAGCCCCTCGATCGAGAAGCGCTTGGCACCCAGGTAGGCGCGGCCCATGAAGCGCTCGAAGGCGTCGACCGCGGTCAGCCGCTCGAGCACCCGGCGCTGCTCCTCGGCGGTGAGCGCCCGCCGGTAGGTGCCCGACTCGATCGCCTCGCGCAGCCACAGCCGCTGGCGGTGCGACGAGATGTGCTCGCTCTCGTAGCCGATCGGCCCGCAGTATGTCTCGCGCAGGTGCACGAGCGCCTCGGCAAAGGTCGCGCCCGGCACGTACACGCGCAGGATCCGCGCCGGGATCTGGGCCATCAGCTCGGGCGTCAGCCCGACGTTGGCCGGCTCGAGCGCCGGATCGCCGCCGGGCGCGCGCCCGAGCGGATCGAGCAGCGCCGCCAGATGCCCGTGCATGCGGTGGGCCTTCAGCACCGAGGTGGCGGCCTGCACGGCCTGCATCAGCTGCTCGGTTGCCGCGGTCGCCGCCGCCGCGCCCGCTGGCGCTGCGGCGACCGGCGCAGCGGCCGCCGGGGCGACCGGTGCCGGGCGGGCCGGGAGCGACGGCAGACTCGCGCCGAGCGCGCTGAAGACCGACTCGTAGAAGCCGTGCTCGCCCTGGAGGTACTCCTCGACGAGCTTCAGGAAGCGCCCGGACTCGGCGCCCTGGATGATCCGGTGATCGTAGGTCGAGGTCATCGTCATGACCTTCTCGGCGCCGATCTGCGCGCCGATCGCCTCCAGGCCAACGGGGTAGCCGATCGAGCCGGTGGCGACGATCGTGCCCTGCCCAGCCATCAGCCGCGGCACCGAGGCGACCGTGCCCAGGCCGCCTGGGTTGGTCAGCGAGACGTTGCCGCCGGCGAGGTCATCGGCGCTCAGCGTGTTGGTGCGCGCCTTCTCGACGAGATCGTTGTAGGCGGCCAGAAAAGCCCTGAAGTCAAGGCGGCCGGCATCACGGATGACCGGCACCATCAGCGTGCGGCTGCCGTCCTTCTTCTCGACGTCGACGGCGAGCCCGAGGTTCACCTGGCCGTCGTCGACGCGGTAGCCATCGCCCCCCGCCTGGGCGTAATGGTGCGCCATCACCGGCATCTCCTCGCTCACCGCGCGGGCGATGGCGTAGGCGATCAAGTGCGTGAAGGAGACCCTGTGGCCAGCGTCCTTGAGCTGCCTGCGGCGCGCGTCAAGCGTGGTGACGGCGAGCGTGCGAAACGATGTGGCGGTCGGGACCTGGCGGCTCTCGTCCATGTAGCGCGCGAGCATCGCGGCGCCGCCCTTCAGCTTCTGCGCGCCGGCGGGCAGCGCTTCGAGGCTGGCCGCGGCGTGCAGCACGTCGTCCTTGGTAACCCGCCCGCCGCGGGCGCTGCCGCTCACCCCGATGAGGTTGACGCCGAGCTCGGCGGCGGCGCGCTGGGCCACGGGCGTGGCGCCCTGGGCTGGCTGCGCGAGCGGCGCCTGGGTCGGGGCGGGGTGCGGTTGGGGCGGCGGGGCGACAGCGGGAGCACCCGCCGCAGCGGCAGCTGTGCCCACCGCCATCCGGGCGATCACCTCGCCGACGCCGACGGTCGCGCCCTCCTCAAAGAGGATCTCGGTGATCGTGCCGGCGGCGGGGGCCGGCAGCTCCATGTCCACCTTGTCGGTCGAGATCTCGACCACGGTGTCGCCGTCGGCGACCGTGTCGCCCACCTTGACGGCCCAGGCGAGGATCGTGCCCTCGGTGACGCTCTCGCTGCCGCCGGGGGTGACGATGTCCACGATCTGGGCGGGCGCCTCGGCCGGGGGTGCGCTCGCCGGGGCCGCGCCGTTGCCGTTGCCGGTGCCGTCAAGAGCGATCTCTGCGAGCGGGCCGCCGACGCTGACCGTGTCGCCCTCGGCGGCGTAGAGCTTGACGATCGTGCCTGAGACGGGGGAGGGCACCTCGGCGTCGACCTTGTCGGTGGAGATCTCAACCAGGGTGTCGTCGGCGGTCACGGCCTCACCCTCGCGCCGGTGCCACTGGAGAACGGTGCCTTCGACGACCGAGTCGCCCATCGCCGGCATCACGACCTGATAAGTGCCTGTCTCCACGGCCATCCGAAACGTCCTGTCGGAGTAGCTTAGCCGAGATCTGCGACCGCCCGGGCCGACGCGGGCGCCCACCCGCATGGCTGCCGGCTCACGCGCCGGCGTCAGCGCGACCGAGCCAGGGCAGCACCACCATGCAGACGCCGGCCACGAGCACGTGCATCGCCATCAGCGGCAGCACGGTGGCGGCCCGGGTCTGCGGGAACGGACGGGCGAGCCAGACGACCAGATCGGGAATGAGTGACAGCCCGAGCGCCGCCAGTGCGACCGTTCGGAACATCGCCACCGGCCGGTCGCTGTGGCGCTGCAGCCAGAGGCAGGTCGCGGCGGCCAGCAGCACGCCGAGGACGGTCAGCGAGATGACGCTGCCCGGTGCCAGGGGCGAGAAGCGGCTGGTGTCGCTCGTGCCCGAGACGGCCAGCGAGCGGGTCACGAGGACCGCGACCAGGGAACCGCCGATCGCCACGCCGGTGGCACGGAGCAGGCGGCGCGGCGCAAACGCTCCAGCCGGCCTGTGGGACTCCTGGACTCCGACGCTGAGAGTTGATGCGTGCAATGACATGATGATCCTTCCTCACTTCGTGGGTTATAGCCTAAAACTATGTTAGAACCTAGAAATGCATATGTCAAGTCCTCCCCTCTGGGCAGGCGCAGCGAGTCAGCGCCGGGCATGGCGGGCGCGTCATACGCGCGAGCGGCGCGAAGCCAACGCGCGCAGGCCCAACGCGCGCAGGCCCAACGCGCGCAGGCCCAACGCGCGCAGGCCGAGGAGTGTCAGCGCCGGCGTAGCCCGGCGAGCACGAGCTCCAGGCGCTCGCCCAGCGCCTGCGTGAGCTCAAACGGCGCCGGCCCCTGGCCCAGCCAGCGGCTGACCGTGCCGAAATAGACCGAGGTGAGGACCTCCGCCGCCGCGACGGGATCCACCTGCGCGGCGAACTCGCCCTGCTGGCGACCCCGTTCGATCACCGTCGGCGGAACGGCACTGATGACGTTGAAGACCTCGGTCGGCGTCAGGCTTGAAAGCAGCGCGCGCGTCAGCGCGCGCTCGCTCTGGTTGAACTCGGCGAGCGCCAGGAAGTGCCGCTTGACCAGGAGCGAGGCCGGCTCGTCCGGGTCGGCGTGATCGCCGATCGCCGCGAGCTGGTCGCGCCGCGCCTGACCCCAGGCACGGGCGAAGTCGGCCTTGTGGGGGAAGTGGTTGAGAACCGTCTGACGTGCCACGTCGGCTCGCTCGGCGATCTGGTCGATCGTCGTCTCGGCGAAACCCTGGACGGCAAAGAGCTCGAGCGCCGCCGAGAGCAACCGCTCGCGCATGCGCTCGCGCTGGCGCTGGCGCCGCCCCGCCGGCGGCTGGCTATCGATGCCGGGCTCGGAGCCGCGCTCGTGTGCCAGGGTGTCCTCGCCCACTCACGCGCCTGACGCCGCGGAGGCGCGGGCGCGGCGACGGGTCTCATGGATGAAGCCGACCGTGCCCATGAACGGACCCAGTCCCCCCAGGATGGCGACCGTCACGGCCAGCCAGTAGGGGATCACCTTGTAGCGCGCGGCGGCGATGCAGGTCAGCGACATGCCGATCCAGATCAGGCCATGCGAGAGACCCAAGACGAAGGTCGCCGGCTCCGGGTTGCCGAGCACGAAAGCACAGATCAAAAGCGACAGGTAGATGCAGGAGTGAAACATCGAGACGTACTCGAGCCGGTTGAAGGTGATCACCCGGGTGAAGAGCGGTTGCCGGCCTGCGGTCTCTGAGACGCTCACTCAGGCCGCCTCGAGCATCGTGCCAACATCGCGCAGCAGTGGGTCAGCTTCGGGCGGCCAGCGCGAGACCTGATCGGGCCACCAGGAGAAATCGTCGTGCTCTTCGTCGGGTGCGACCGCGGCACCCGGCGGCAGCCACGCCTGAGCGACGAGCATCACGCTGCGGTTGGGCGTGCGCACCAGGGCCTCAATCTGCAGGCGTGCGGGCGCGACGCTCCACTCCTCGCGCAGCTCGCGCGTCAGCGTTAGGACAGGGCTTTCGCCGACCTCGACCGCGCCGCCGGCGCCGAGCGCCCAGCGCCCAGCCCAGGTCGCCACCCAGCCCGCGCGCCGGCCCGCGAGCCAGCGGCCGTCGGCGTCGCGCACCACGCACAGGGCTGAGATCGTGTCGCCCGCGTCGTTGCGGGAGAGCCGCAGCGCCCAGCGGATCGGCTGCAGCTCGAGCGTCAGCTGGCCGTCCGCGAGCTCAAAGCCCGCCAGTCGCGCCGCCAGCCCGTCGTATGTCGGCGAGCCGCGCTCACGGAGTCGTTCCAGCGCACGGTCCGCCTCGGCTGCGGCGTGGGCGTCGGGCTGGTAGGCGTCTGAGCGCCAGACCGCGTGCACCGCGTCCGGCTGCCAGGGGCCACGAGCCAGGATCGTCTGCGGTGAGTCAGACACGGGACGCGGCTTCAGAACGGGGGCCGCAGCGGCGGCGGATAAGACTGATCGCCGTCATCGCCGCCGGAGTGGATCACCTCGAGCTCCCGTTGCTGCTCGGCCACGGCGTTCACGACATCCTGCTGCTGCTCCTCACGCTCACGGTCGTGGTCACCATCGCAGAGCACCCTGAAGGCGCCGGTCACACCGCCGTCGGCCTGCAGCACGATGCCGGGGAGGATCTCCTCACCCTCCTCCAGCGCGAGCCGCTCGATGTCAAACGGCGACATTCCGATACCCCAGGTCCGGTGTCCGGGGTTCTCGCGGTCGTGCGCGGCCACGCCCTGCGCCAGCCGCTCGAGCAGGTAGGCGATCTTGCTCTTCCCGGTGCTGTTGTCGGGCCCGACGGTCACGGCGCTAAGGCTAGCGCCCACGGTGAGCGCGGGCACTGATCCCAAACCGCACGGGCCGCACGCGGCGAGCGGATACGCTCTGGGGTAAGTGATCGTTCAGCGTTCGATGAACAGCCGGTGGCTGTCCAACACCTATCTGGTAGCCGATGACGACACGCACACCGCCGTCATGGTCGACGCTGGCGGGCCGGTGGCGCCGCTGCTGGAACTGATCGAGCGCGAGCGCTACGAACTCACGCACGTGCTCCTCACCCACCACCACCACGACCATATCGACGAGCTCGCGGAGGTGCTGGCGGCCCACCCTGGCACGCCGGTCCTGATCCACCCGCTGGAGCGCGAGCTCGTTCCCGCGGCCACTGGCGGCCTGGTGGATGGGCAGGTGATCTCCTGCGGCAGCCTGACAATTGCCGCGCTGCACACGCCAGGCCACACCGCCGGGATGATCTCGCTGCTGGCGGGCGGCAGCGACCTGTTCACAGGCGACACGCTGTTTCGCGGCTCGGTCGGCGGCGTGCGGGCGCCCGGGCATACGACCTACGCGGACCTGCGGCACTCGATCATGGACCGGCTGCTCACACTGGCGCCCGAGACGCGCATTCACCCGGGCCACACCGAGCCCACGACCGTCGCGCACGAGCTCGCATCAAACCCCTTCGTGCGGATCTGGCGCGGGCTCGATCCGGAGGGCACGGGCGCCTGCATGGCGCTCGGGGAGCCGGCAACGCTGATCCTGCTGGCCGGCGACTACGACGGTGGCCACAAGGCGTGGGTTCGCTGGCCCGACGGCTCGGATGACATCGTCCCCGGCTCGCGGGTGGCGCTGGAGGACGGCCCGACCTCCTAGTCGCGAGGTCACGCGCACGACCGGCCGGCAGACACAATGGCTGACGAAGGCAAGATCCCCACATCACGACTGCGACGCAGTGCGAAGATCGGCGGCCTGGCGGCAAGCCAGGCGCTGCGCCAGGCGGGCACCGTGGCCGGCAACGTTGTGCGCACCAAGGAGGGCCGGGAGGCGGCGCTCGAGCGGCGCAACCTGGAGGCGGCCGAGCAGATCGTGACCGCGCTCGGCACGATGAAGGGCGCCGCCATGAAGGTCGGGCAGGTGCTCTCGTTCCTGGATGCGGGCCTGGTCCCG
>JAJZID010000057.1 GCA_021810705.1 Actinomycetes bacterium | reverse complement strand
CAGCACGGTGCCGGTGAACAGGACCGCGAGCGTGGGGGCGGTGGCCGAGACCAGCACGCAGACGCTGGTGGCGAGCGCCAGCGTGCGCACCCGCGTGCCTGTTGGCGGCCGGCGTGAGGCCAGCAGCGCACCGGGCAGCGCGCCGATGCCAAACAGCGCCAGGAGCAGCCCGTAGCCGCTGCCGCCGAGGTGAAAGACGCGGGTGGCCAGAAGCGGGAAGAAGAGCGTCGGTGTGAACAGTGGTGCGGCGCTGGCGGCCAGCAACACGAGCGTGCGCAGCAGCGGCTGCGAGAAGGCGTAGCGCACGCCGGCGATCGCACTCGAGCGCCCGCCACCGGAGCGGCTGGTGGGAGCGGTGGGTATCGACGTTGGTCGGTAGTGCAGGAGCACCGCCAGCGGCGCCAGGAAGCTGAGCGCGTTGACCAGCACGCACCAGGCGGGGCCGGCGGTGGCCAGCAGAATGCCGCCGACGGCCGGCCCCAGAATACGTGAGAGGTTGACGATCACCTCGTAGAGGCTCACCGCGCCGGCGACGCGCTCGGTTCCCACCAGGTCAAGCACGTAGATCTGGCGCGCGGGCGCGTCGATCGCGGTGATCACCCCCGTGGCCAGCGTCACGGCGATCAACGGCCAGTAGCTCGCGGTCTCGGAGACGATCATCGCGTAGAGCAACAGGCTGAGCAGCGTGAACAGGCTCTGCGTCCAAATCAGGATCGTGCGCCGCTGGTGCTGGTCGATCAGCGCGCCGGCCCAAAGCCCAAGCAGCAACGTCGGTCCGAGGGCGGCCGCTGACAGCACACCCAGCTCGAGACCGTTGCCATGCCAGCTCACGATCAGAAAGCCGACGGCGACCGTTTGGGTCATTCCGCCGGAGGCTGAGGTGACCTGCCCTGCAAACCACCAGAAGAACGGCCGCACCCGCAGCGCTGCCAGCGGGCCGCCGTCAAAGCCTGCTTCGCGTGTTGCTGTCACGATTGTTCAGCGTAGGTCCGAAACGAGTTCCAGGTTCCGACGTCTCAGGGAGGCCAAGTTGCACAGAGTCACGATCGTTTCAGACAGCGCACCGGCTGCGGTCGGGCCGTACTCGCACGCGGTGCGAGTCAGTGGCGAGCTGCTCTTCATCTCCGGGCAGATCCCGCTGGACCCCGCCACCGGCGAGATCGTCGGCGACACCCCTGGTGAGCAGGCGCGACGCTGCCTGGAGAACCTCCAGACGGTTGCCGCGGACGCTGGCGCGTCGCTGCATAACGCGGTGAAGATGACCGTCTATCTGACCGACATCGAGGCCTTCGCCGAGGTCAATGAGGTCTACGCGGGCTTCTTCAAGCACGATCCGCCCGCCAGGGTGGCGCTGGCGGTGGCGGCGCTGCCCAGGGGCGCGCAGGTGGAGATCGACGCGGTGGTGGCCGTCGAGGTCTGAGGCAAGGCGCACCGATGCCGACCCAGGCAGCCATCGAGGAGGTCAACCCGCAGGCGATCGAAAGGGCCAGGGCCGCCGGCTTTGGTGTCGTGCGCGAGACGCCGGTGCTCAGCTCCGGCACGCTTTCGGCGCGCTCGGGCACGCCAATCCTGCTGAAGGCCGAGAATCTGCAGGGCACCGGGTCGTTCAAGCTGCGCGGTGCCCTGGCAAAGCTGGCCGCGCTGGGGGAGCAGGCCGCTGGCGGCGTCGTCTGTGGCAGCGCCGGCAACCACGCTCAGGCGGTTGCCTACGCGGCGCGCGCCCGCGGTGTCGCCTGCGAGGTGTTCATGCCGGAGGCGGCGCCGATCGCCAAGGCCGACGCCGTCCAGGCGCTCGGCGCGACCCTGCATCTGAGCGGCCGCTCGGTGGATGAGGCGGTGGCGTTGGCGCAGGAGCGTGCACGAGCGCGTGACATGTGCTTCATCCACCCGTTCGACGATCCTGATGTCATCTGCGGGCAGGGGGGTGTGGGCCTCGAGCTGCTCGAACAGATACCGGACCTCGCACGGGTGGTTGTGCCCGTCGGGGGTGGCGGGCTGATCAGCGGCATCGCCGTGGCGGTGCGCTCGCAGCGGCCCGAGGTCGAGGTTGTGGGCGTGCAGGTGCAGGCCTGTGCGCCCGTCGCCGCGTCGCTGCACGCGGGCCGGCCGGTGGCGGTCGACAGCGCACGGACGATCGCCGACGGTATCGCCGTCAAGCGCCCGGGCGAGCTCACGCTGGCGTTGATCGAGCGCTGGGTCACAGACGTCGTAACCGTGGATGAGGACCAGGTGGCCGAGGCGATGGTGCTCCTGCTGGAGCGCTCGAAGCTGGTGGTGGAGGGCGCCGGCGCCGTCGGTGTGGCGGCTCTGTTGGCCGAGCGCCTGCCGGCGCCGCCGCGCACGGGGGTCACGGCGCTGGTGCTCTCGGGCGGCAACGTCGGCGCCGGGATGCTGGCCGAGGTCGCGCGCCGCCACGAGACCCAGGCGCGTCGTCGCCTTGCCCTGCTGGTGAGGATCCCGGATCTACCGGGCAGGCTGGCCGAGCTGCTGGCGGCGATCGGCACGACCGGCGCCAACCTGCTCGACGTCCAGCACATCCGTGAGGGCCTGGATCTGCACATTCAGGAGACGGCGGTGCAGCTGGTCCTGGAGACCCGGGGACCGGATCACGCCGCCGCGGTGCGCGCCGCGATCGAGGCGGCGGGTTACCACGAGGCGACGGAGATCCGCTGACGGACCTCCTGCACGAACGTGGCGATCACCGCGCTCTCCGGATCGGCCTCGGGGTGCCACTGCACGCCCAGCACGAAGCTCGAGGACGGGAGCTCGATCGCTTCCACCAGCCCGTCGCTGGTGGCGCGCCCGGTTGCCACCAGCCCGGCGCCGAGCG
The DNA here is from genome assembly GCA_021810705.1 of Actinomycetes bacterium. Taxonomy (GTDB): domain Bacteria; phylum Actinomycetota; class Thermoleophilia; order Solirubrobacterales; family Solirubrobacteraceae; genus Palsa-465. Next base: position 7,144 of record JAJZID010000057.1, on the reverse strand, counting down.
TGTCGATCCCCTGGTGATGGTGCGACCTGGTCACGGTGAGCTCCGCGCCCGCCGCGCGCGCCGCCAGTGAGCCGGGTTCCAGGCGCACGTCGTGTTCGTTGCCGTCGAAGGTGCCGGCGTGGCGGCGGTGCTCGTCGCTATGCAGGACGTCGGGCAGGTGCTGGATGAGCGTGCCGCCGCGCAGGATGTTGAGCACCTGCATGCCTCGACACACGCACAGGGTTGGCAGGTCCAGATCGATCGCGCGCTCCAGCAGCGCCAGCTCGAACCGGTCGCGGGCCGGCACGAGCCCAGTCGTCTCCGGGTGCGCCTGCTGACCGTAGAGTGCCGGATCGACGTCGTGTCCGCCGGCCAGTATCAGGCCGTCGATCAGCCCCAGCGCCTCGCTCGGATCCTCCTCGAGCTCCGCGTCCGGGGGCAGCATCACGACCATCGCACCGGCGCGCTGGACGGCCTTCATGTAGGAGAACTGCAGCAGCGCGCAGGGTGCGTCCCAGACGCCGTAGCGCGCCTGTTCCAGTGCTGTTGGGATGCCGATGATCGGCCGGCGGGCGGTCATGGTCACGAGCTTACTCGTGTCGCTGCACGGGCCTCGAGCGCGCCCGGCACGTCGTCGGTGATGACGGCGGCGACGCGCGGGTCTGAGAGCAGGGCGGCATGCTCGGACGCCATGAAATCCCAGACGATCAGCTCAAGCCCGGCGCTGTGCACGGCCTCGATCAGCGCCTCGTCGACGATCGCCATCTCCGGCAGCAGGGTGCGCGCGCCCGCGCCGCGGGCGCGCGCCACCGCATCGCGGGCGCTGCCCTCAATCAGCAGCCCGAGCGCCAGCCGCGGCTCCAGCTCTGCGATCCGCGCAAGCAGCGCGTCGATGAACGAGGTCACGATCAGCTCGCCGCCGGCGTTCAGAAAGCCGGCCAGCAGCGGCACGACCTCCTCGGCGTACCCATCCTCCTTGAGCTCGACGTCCAGGGCGATGCGACCCGCGGCCCAGGCGAGCACCTCGACGAACAGCGGCGGGCGCAGGCCGCCGCGTTTGGCGAAGGTGTCCAGGTCGTGCTCCGCGAGCGTCACGCCCCCGTGGCCCGTGTCGTGCAGGATCGCGAGCTGCCCGTCGCGGCTGCGGCGGACGTCGAGCTCGATCATCTCCGCGCCGGCCTCGAGCGCCAGCTCGAAGGCTCGCATCGTGTTCTCGGTGGCGGCGCCCGAGTGCAGGCCACGGTGCGCCACGACCCGTGGGGTCGGCGTCATCTTGGCGCGACGCTAGCAGGTCTCAGCCCCATCACCGCAGCGCGCGGAGCAGCGGGGGTTGACTGCGGCAGGCGAAAAGGTATATGAATCAGACCTTGACAGGATCGTCACAATTTCTTTCATGGAAAAGGCTAGGTTGTTGTCGGTAAGGGCCGGCGCAGTCTGGCCGGTCGGAAGACCACCAATCACATCGTCCCTGTGAGGAGGGTCATGTCTGTTATCAAACGTCGCGTCGGTGCCTCGGCTGCAGTAGCTGTGGTCATCGCCGCGGGCGGTCTGGGCATCAGCTCGATCGCGAGTGCCAAGAACCACAAGTCCGCCAAGAAGGTCAACTGGTCGACCGTAACCTCCGCCAAGGCCGGCGGTGGCATGGCGGCGCTGATCAAGGCCGCCAAGGCCGAGGGCAACCTCAACGTCATCGCGCTGCCCGCTGACTGGGCCAACTACGGCACGATGATCAATACGTTCGAGCGGCGCTACCACATCAAGGTTCACAGCTACAACCCGAACGGCACCAGCGCCCAGGAGATCCAGGCGCTCAAGCAGGACCGTGGCCGCAACTCCGAGCCGGACGTGATCGATGTGGGGGAGACCTACACCGAGGCGCCTGACCCGTCGCTGTTCGCCCCCTACAAGGTCGCGACCTGGAACATGATTCCAGCTGCCGCCAAGGACCCCAACGGCGACTGGTACAACGATTACGGCGGGTACCTCTCGTTCGGCTGCGACACCGCTGTTGTCAAGAAGTGCCCGACGAGCTGGAAGGCGCTGCTGAGCCCGCAGTACAAGGGTGACGTGGCGTTGAACGGCGCGATCGGCCAGGCCGCTGCGGCGACCGACGCCGTGTATGCGGCGGCGCTCAACAATGGCGGCTCTCTGACCAACGTCAAGCCGGGCATCGCGTTCTTCAACAAGCTGAAGTCGAACGGAAACTTCAACTCGACCGACTGCAACGCCGCCTCCGTCATCGAGGCCAACCAGTGCCCGATCCTGATCAACTGGGATTACCTCAACAGCGCCAAGTCCTACGGCCTGCCGGCCAGCTTCGCCAAGCACTGGAAGGTGATTGACCCCAACGGCAAGGAGTTCGCCGGCTACTACGTGCAGGCGATCAGCAAGTACGCACCGCACCCCGCGGCCGCGCGCCTGTGGGAGGAGTTCCTGTACTCGACCACCGGCCAGAACATCTGGCTTGAGGGTGGCGCCCGCCCGATTGAGCTCCCCGCTCTGGTCAAGAAGGGCATGGAGAACAAGAAGGCCTACTCGGCCCTGCCGAAGGTCACCGGCACGCCGGTCCTGCCGCCGGTCGGTGCTTCGGCCAAGGCAGGAACTGAGATCGCGGCCGCCTTCCCGGCTTGAGCACAGTCTCACCGACAGTTCCGCTGGTAAACGATCCCGCGGCGCCACGGCGCCGCGGGATCATGCGCGTCTCGCCGGCCGGTGGGGCCTGGATCGGGATGCTGCCCTTCACCGTCTACGTGCTGGTGTTCCTGGGGCTGCCGCTCTACGAGGTCGTCCGCGGCGCCTTCACGACCGGTTCCGGGGCCTTCACGCTTCACAACTTCAGCACGATCTTCAGCGGCTCGCAGTACTGGACCCCGCTCGAGAACAGCGTCATCCTCTCCGCCTGGACGGCGCTTGCGGGAGCGATCTTCGGAACCTGGTTTGCGGCGGCGGTGGTGGCGAGTCCGGCCGGCGGCCTGCTGCGCCGGATGGTCGCCAGCGGGTCAGGGGTGCTCGCCTACTTCGCCGGCGTTCCGCTCGCGTTCGCCTTCATCGCCACCCTTGGTCGCGCACCCGGAGGCGTCGTCACGACGCTGCTCAAGCACATCGGCCTTGACCTCTACGCCCACGGCTTTTCGATCACGTCGCTGCTCGGCGTCGGCCTCGCCTACACCTACTTCCAGGTGCCGATGATGGTGATCCTGATAACACCCGCGCTCGAGGGTCTGCGGCCACAGTGGCAGGAGGCGGCGCAGAGCCTCGGCGCCTCGAGGCTCGAGTACCTGCGCCACATCGCGATCCCGGTGATGGCGCCCGCTTTCATCGGCGCGCTGCTGATCCTCTTCGGCAACGCCTTCTCGGCCTATGCCACCGCGCTCGCGCTGGTCGGCGCTTCGATCCCCCTTCTACCGGCTGCCATCAACGAGGCGATCAACGGCAACGTGCTCGTCAACCAGGCGGGCATCGCCCTTGCGCTCGGCGTCGAGATGATCCTCATCGCGGTGATCATCCTGATCGGCTACTGGCTCGTGCAGCGCCGCGCCCGGAGGTGGTTGCAGTGAGCTTCGGGGCCGCTGCCGGCGGCATCGGTGCCGCCGGGCTGATCGCCGAAATCGAGGAGGAGCCCCAGCCCCAGCAGGGCCCGGTGCGCAGGCGCGGGCGCCCCCGCCTCTGGCGCGTGACGATCTTCGTGCTCGCGGCGATCTTCTTCCTCGGCCCGCTGCTGGCCTCGGTCAAGTACAGCCTGATCCTCAACAACGGCTCATACGGCATCGGCAACTACACCGCGATCATCTCCAATGGCGCGATCCGCAGCGCCCTCATCACGTCGCTCGAGATCTCCGGCATCGCGGCCGTCGTGGTCGTCGCGCTGTTACTGCCGACCGTGGTGCTCGTGCGCCTGCGGCTGCCGAGGGTGACGCTGTTCATGGAGGGCGTCACCGTGCTGCCGATCGTGGTGCCGCCGATCGTCATCGCCTCCGGCCTGGCGCAGTTGCAGAGCAGCGCCCCGGAGTGGCTCATCAAGCTGTGGTTCAACTCGCCGGTCACCGGCCTGAGCTTCGTCTACGTGGTGCTCGCGATGCCATTCAGCTACCGCGCCTTTGACACGGGCGTGCGCGCGATCGACCTGCGCACGCTGGTGGATGCGTCCCGCAACCTCGGCGCCTCGTGGTTTGCGACGGTGACACGCGTGATCCTGCCAAACGTCCAGACGGCGGTGCTGGGCGCGGTCTTCCTGACCGTTGCGCTCTGCCTCGGCGAGGTCGTGATCTCGACGATCCTGCTGTACATCACCTTCCCCGTCGAGGTGATCCAGGCCAGCCAGTCGGGCAATGCCGGCACCTCGGTGGCGCTGTCTGTGATCAGCCTGTTGTTCGTCTTCGGACTGCTGTTCTCTCTATCCTTCCTCGCCGGGCGCAAGCGCGGCACGAAAGCTCCACGGGTGATCTGATGATTCGCTTCGAAGGCGTCAAGCGCCTCTACGGCTCGGTGGCGGCGCTTGCGGGCCTGGACCTGGAGATCGAGGACGGCGAGCTGGTGGCGCTGCTTGGGCCCTCCGGCTGCGGCAAGACCACGGCGCTTCGCATCCTGGGCGGCTTTGACCAGCCGAGCGCCGGGCGGGTGCTGATGGACGGCCGCGACATCACGGGCGTGCCCGCGAACAAACGTGACATGGGCATGGTCTTTCAGGCCTACAGCCTGTTCCCGAACCTGGATGTGCGCAACAACGTCGCCTTCGGGCTGCGCATGCGCGGCCAGGACAAGCCCACGCGTCTGCGCCGTGCGGACGAGCTGCTCGAGCTGGTCGGTCTGCAGGAGGCCGCCGACCGCTACCCCTACCAGCTCTCGGGCGGCCAGCAGCAGCGCGTGGCGATCGCCCGGGCGCTGGCGATCGAGCCCAAGGTGCTGCTGCTGGACGAGCCGCTCTCGGCGCTGGACGCGCGCGTGCGCGCGCAGCTGCGGGGTGAGATCCGCAGCCTGCAGCAGCGCCTCGGCATCACCACCCTGTTCGTCACCCACGACCAGTCCGAGGCGCTCTCCATGGCCGACCGGGTAGGCGTCATGCGCGATGGCCGGCTCGAGCAGCTCGACACTCCCGAGAACGTCTACCGACGCCCGGCTACGGCGTTTGCGGCCGAGTTCGTCGGGGCGATGAACCGGCTGCCGGGGCGGATCGGCGACGGCGGTGAGGTGCAGGTGCTGGGCCAGCGCCTGCAGGTGCTCAACCTCGAAGGTCGTAGCGCCGGAACCCCATGCCTGGCGCTGCTGCGACCGGAGGCGGTGGCGGTGCTGGCCGACCCGGCCGGCCCGGGCGAGATCAGCCAGCGGACCTTCCTGGGCTCCTCGGTGCGGCTCGAGGTCAAGCTCGATGACGGCCAGCGGGTGCTGGTCGAGGCCTCAAGCCACAGCGCCAACCTGGAGCTGGGCGAGCGTGTCGGCATCCGCATCCTCGCCGAGTCGGTGGCCGTTGCCGACGCGGTGCCAGCGCCGGCAGCGCAGGACGAGCCTGCTCTGGCGTGAGCGCCACGGTAAGCTCGTTGTGCTCTGACCACCCCGGCTGACACCAGGAGCCTGATCGAGACCGCGATCCGCCGTTTCCTGGCGGAGGTGCCCGGGCTTGCGCACCTGAAGCTCGTGGCCGGGCTCGAGCTGCACGGGCGCGGGGACGTGCAGCTCTACCGGGTCGAGCTGCCGGGACCGGTGGTCACAAAGGCGGTCCCCGCCGACGCCAGGGTGACGCTTGAGATACGCCGTGAACGCTTCAACGAGCTGGCGACCAAGGGCCAGCTGACCGACTGGCGGCGTGCGTTCGAGCGGGGTGAGGCGCGGGCGACCGGGATCGAGCAGTACCTGAAGCTGATCGTCAAGGTCGTCGAGTCACAGGAGGAGCGCGCGCGCACGCGTCGCGCCCGCTCCCGATAGGGACCCGTGCGCGCGCTCAGCCCTCTGGCGTCAGCCGTTGTGCGAGCTCCTCGGCGGCCACAAGCTGCTCGTTGACCAGGGCGAGCCCGGCGTCCCAGAATCCAGGGTCCGTGAGGTCGATGCCGACCATCGCGCCGAGCTCCTGCGGCGGCCGCGAGCCGCCCGCCGCCAGCATCTCGAGGTACTTCGGCACCAGGGTCGGGCCCACCTCGCGGTAGCGGCTGTAGACAGATAACGCCAGCAGCTGTCCGTAGGCGTACGCGTACACGTAGCCGGGCGTGTTGATGAAGTGGGGGATGTAGGACCACCAGGAGTGGTATCCAGGGGTGATCTCCACCGCGTCGCCGAGCATCTCGGCCTGGCTCTCAACCCAAGCATCAGAGATGTCGTCGACCGAGAGCTCGCCCTGCCGGCGCCGGCGTGTGTGGATCAGGTGCTCGAAGCGGTTCATCGCCATCTGGCGGAAGACCGTGGCGACCGCGTCGTCGATTCTGCCCGCGAGCAGCTCGAGCCGTTGCTGGTCGCTGTCGCACTCCTCAAGCAGTCGCTCGAAAACGAGCGTCTCGCCGAACACGGAGGCGGTCTCGGCGACCGTCAGCGGCGTGCTCTGGTGAAAGACCCCCTGCCGTTCAGCCAGGACCGCGTGCAGCCCATGACCGAGCTCGTGGGCGATCGTCATCACGTCGCGCCGGCGGGCGGTGAAGTTCAGCATCACGTACGGGTGCACGCCAGAGACCGTGGCGCAATAGGCGCCGCCACGTTTGTTCTCGCGCAGCGGCGCGTCGATCCAATGCTCGTCGAAGAACCGACTCGCGATCTCGCCCGCCCGCGGCGAGAACCGCGCGTAGGTGTCCGTCACCAGCTCGCGCGCCTGTGCGTAGGAGTAGAGCGGCTCGCTGTCAGCGACCGTCGCGTTGCGGTCATAGTCACGCAGCCGCTCAAGCCCCAGCAGCCGCGCCTTCAGCCGGTACCAGCGCTGCGGGATGTCGTAGCGCCCGCGCACCGCGTGGATCAGCGCCAGCACGGAGTCGTCGTCTGCCTCGTTGGCGAGGTTGCGCGACGCGAGCCAGTGTGGGTAGCGCCGCAGCCGGTCATCCACGGACTTGTCGTAGACCAAAGTGTTGTAGATGAAGGCACGTGTCCGCAGCCCCGGCTCGAGCGCGGCGCTGATCGCCTCCGCGGTCCGCGCGCGCAGCTCCCGGTCGGGGCTTGCCAGGTCGCTGAAGGCGGCCTCGAGTGGTCGCTC
>JAJZID010000056.1 GCA_021810705.1 Actinomycetes bacterium | reverse complement strand
AGGTTGGCGATCTCTGTGTCGATGTCCTCGATCGCCTGGCCCGTCAGCTCCCGGTATACGGTGGGATCGTCGCGTCGCAGCGCCCCGGAGAGCCCGACCCGCAGCCCGGCCAGCGCCTGCAGCGTCTGGTCGTGCAGCTCGCGCGCCCAGCGTGCGCGCTCGGCGTCGGCCGCCTCCACCGCGGCGCGCAGGCGATCGGCCCTGACGCTGCGGCTGACCGCAATGGCGTTGGCCGCCGACGCCGCAAAGGTGCGCAGCAGGCGCTCATCGGCGTCGGTGAACGCGCTCCCAGAATCCCCGCGGTCGAAGGCCGAGAGCACCCCCAGCGCTTCGCCGGCGTGGACGATCGGGACGATCAGCGCGGTCCGCGCGGCGGGCACCCCGAGCAGCTCGGGGCTGATCCGCAGGCGCCGCTTCGTGTCGCTGATCCGCTCGGCGATCCGCCGCTCCAGCACCGTTCCCGCAGTGGAGGCCGCGACCGGTATGCGCCGCCCGATCGCCTGGCCCACGTGCCCGGCCGCGGCCACCACCACCAGCTCATGACCCTCGCGCAGCAGGATCAGCACGCTGCGCGCCTCAACCAGCGCACGGCCGCGCTTGACGACCAGCTCGAGGGTGCGCTCCAGCTCGCCACTGGCGCCCTCTGAACCGATCGCGTCGGCGATGTCACGCGCCGCCTCAAGCCCCTGGACGGCCTGCTCCAATGCCACGCGCCGCTGCTCGGAGCGCTCGTAGGCGCGCGCGTTGTCGATCGCCGTGGCGGCCACGTCGGCCAACAGCGTGACCGCCAGCTGGTCCTCTTCGGTGAACTCCCCTGCCCCCCGCTTGTCCGCCAGGTAGAGGTTGCCCCAGACCTCCCCGCGGACCTGGATCGGCACGCCCAGAAAGCTGTCCATGCGCGGATGACCGGCGGGGAAGCCGTAGCTCTGCGGGTGGGCGGCAACGTGCGCGAGGCGCAGCGGCTCCGGGTGCTCGATCAGCACACCCAGCACGCCGCGGCCACGCGGCAGCCCACCGATCGCCTGCTGGTGCTTGCCGTCGATGCCCAGCGAGAGGAAGCGCGCAAGCTCGGTGCGCTGTTCGTTGAGCACACCGAGCGCGACAAAGCGGGCGCCGGTCAGCTCGCGCGCCTCGGCCATGATCCGCTGAAGCACGGCGTCCGCATCCCGCTCGCTGACCAATGCGCGGCCGATCGCAAAAAGCCGCCTCAGGATGTCGCTTTCGCTGTTCATCGGCTCTCGGACTGCGAAGCCTAATTGAAAACTTATGTGGCGGCCCGCTCCGTCGCTGTCGAGCGGACCGGAATCGGTAATTCTGCGCATGCGCCGCCGCTCACACGAGGGTGTGCGCCTGACGCGCCATCTCCAGGTCCTCGCGGGCGGCCACCACCAACACGCGGGCCCCGCCGATCAGCGCCTGTAGCCCGGCGAGCGCCTCCTCGCGGATCTCGTGCGAGTTCTCGCCGATCCCGCCGGTGAAGGCGATCACGTCCACGCCCTGAAGCGCGGCCAGCATCGAGCCGATGCTCGCGCGCAGCCGGTGCACGTAGACGCCAATCGCGAGCTTCGCCAGCGGGTCGCCCGCGGCCCGAGCCGCCAGCACCGTGCGCATGTCCGCGCTTGCGGCCAGGCCGAGCAGCCCCGACTGGTGCTCCAGCCCGTCTGCCACCTCCGCTTCGCTCAATCCGCCGTGTTCGAGCAGCCACAGGATCAGGCCGGGGTCGACGCTGCCTGAGCGCGTCGCCATCACGAGGCCGTCAAGCGGCGTGAAGCCCATCGTCGTGTCAAGCGAGCGTCCGTCCCTGATCGCGCACAGCGAGGCACCGGCGCCGAGATGACAGCTGATCAGCCGTATGCCCGGCCCCAGGCGCTGGGCGACCTGCCGTGCAACGTGCGCGTGCGAGAGGCCGTGAAAGCCGTAGCGGCGGAGCCTGAAGCGCTCGCGCCATGCGGCCGGCAGCGCGAAGGTGCTGGCGGCCTCCGGGAGTGTGGCGTGAAAGGCGGTGTCGAAGCAGGCCACAGCCGGCAGCTCGGGCAGCAGGGTCGTTGTGGCGTCGAGCATCGCCAGCGCCAGCGGCTGGTGCAGCGGCGCGAGCGCCGTCAGCTGCTCGAGCTCGGCCCGGATCTGAGCGTCGATGAGCACCGCCGTGCGGAAGCGCTCACCGCCGTGCACGATGCGGTGGGCGACGCAGTCGGCGCTTGCAAGCTCGCCGGCGAGCGCTTCACGCAGCTGCTCGAGCTCACCGCCGGGCGCCTGCGCCGGAAGCTCCCGCGCGGCCAGCGGCTGCTCAGAGCCCTCCGCCAGCAGCGAGAGCTTGAGCGAGCTTGACCCCGCGTTCACGGTCAGGACGCGGGCCACGTCCAGTCACGCACATCAGCCGGGTCGTCGCCGTGCTCGCGCGTGTAGGCGCGGTGGGCCAGACGCTGATCAGCCATCTCCTGGCGCAGGAGTGCGGCCCGCTCACCGAGCCCGGGTACGCGGTCGATGACGTCCATCACCAGGTGGAAGCGGTCCAGGTCGTTGAGCATCACCATGTCAAACGGCGTCGTGGTGGTGCCCTCCTCCTTGTAACCGCGCACGTGGATCGAGGCGTGGTTGGTGCGGCGGTAGGTGAGCCGGTGGATCAACCACGGGTAGCCGTGGTAGGCGAAGATCACCGGCTGGGAGGTGGTGAACAGCGCGTCGAACTCGCTGTCTGAGAGACCGTGTGGGTGCTCCTGCTCCGGTTGCAGTCGCATCAGGTCGACGACATTGATGACCCGCACCTTCAGCTCCGGCAGGCGCTCACGCAGGATCGCCGCCGCGGCGACGGTCTCGAGCGTCGGGATGTCACCGGCGCAGGCCAGCACGACATCGGGCTCCGCGCCGGTCTCGTTGGATGCCCACTGCCAGATGCCGAGCCCGCGGGTGCAGTGCGCCACGGCCGCGTCCATGTCGAGGTAGTCCAGCGCCGGCTGCTTGCCCGCCACGATCACGTTGACGTAGTCGCGGCTGCGCAGGCAGTGGTCGGCGACCGACAGCAGACAGTTGGCGTCCGGCGGCAGGTAGACGCGCACGACCTCCGCCTTCTTGTTGACGACATGGTCGATGAACCCGGGATCCTGGTGCGAGAAGCCGTTGTGGTCCTGGCGCCAGACGTGGCTTGAGAGCAGGTAGTTCAGTGAAGGCAGCGGCTCGCGCCAGGCAATCCCGCGGGTCACCTTCAGCCACTTGGCGTGCTGGTTGAACATCGAGTCGACGATGTGGATGAACGCCTCATAGCAGTTGAAGAGGCCGTGGCGGCCGGTCAGCAGGTAGCCCTCGAGCCAGCCTTCGCAGAGATGCTCGGAGAGCACCTCCATCACCTGGCCGTGGGGGGCCAGGTGATCGTCGCCGGGCAGGATCGACGCCGACCACTGGCGCTCGGTCGTCTCAAAGACCGCGTTCAGGCGGTTTGACATCGTCTCGTCCGGTCCGAAGATGCGGAAGTTCTCGGGGTTTGCGGCGATCACGTCCCGCAGCCAGGTGCCGAGCACGCGTGTGGCCTCGCTGGTGCTGCTTGCCGGGCTCTGCACTGCCACGGCGTAGTTGCGGAAGTCGGGCAGCTCGAGTGGCCTTGTCAGCGCACCACCGTTGGCGTGCGGGTTGGCGCTCATGCGGCGCTCGCCCACCGGCGCGAGCGCCGTGATGTCATCGTGGAGGCGGCCAGACTCGTCGAAGAGCTCCTCGGGGGCGTAGCTGTGCAGCCACTGCTCGAGCGCCGCCAGATGCTCGGGGTTTGTGCGCACCTCGGCAAGCGGCACCTGGTGGGCGCGGAACGTGCCCTCGACCGGCAGGCCGTCCACCGTCTTGGGGCCTGTCCAGCCCTTCGGCGTGCGCAGCACGATCATCGGCCAGGCCGGGCGCTCCGCCAGCCCGCCGCCGCGCGCCTGCGCCTGGATCGCAGCGATCCGGTCGAGCACCTGATCGAGCGTGGCGGCCATCAGCTGGTGCATCGTCGCGGGCTCGTCACCAGAGACGAAGTGGGGGGCGTAGCCGTAGCCCTCGAGCAACGCTTTCAGCTCCCGCTCGGGGATCCTCGCGAGCACGGTCGGGTTTGCGATCTTGTAGCCGTTCAGGTGCAGGATCGGCAGCACCGCCCCGTCGTGGGCCGGGTCAAGGAACTTGTTGGAGTGCCAGCTGGCGGCCAGCGGTCCGGTCTCCGCTTCGCCGTCACCCACCACGCACACCGCCAGCAGTGAGGGGTTGTCAAAGACCGCCCCGTAGGCATGCAGCAGGCTGTAGCCGAGCTCGCCGCCCTCGTTGATCGATCCGGGTGTCTCCGGCGCGACGTGGCTGGGGATCCCGCCCGGGAAGGAGAACTGGCGAAACAGCCGCGCCAGGCCGGCCTCGTCGCGCGATATCCGCGGGTAGGTCTCGCTGTAGGTGCCGTCCAGGTAGGCGCTTGCGACCATTGCCGGCCCGCCGTGGCCGGGGCCGGCAATGTAGATCGCGTCGAGCGCACGCGCGTTGATTGCCCGGTTCATGTGGGCGTAGATGAAGTTGAGGCCCGGGGTGGTACCCCAGTGGCCGAGCAGCCTCGGTTTGATGTGCTCGGCGCTCAGCGGCTCGCGCAGCAGCGGGTTTGCAAGCAGATAGATCTGCCCCACCGCGAGATAGTTGGCGGCACGCCACCAGCGGTTGAGCTGCTCGAGCTCGGCGGGGGCAAGCGGGGTGTCGGTTGTCTGGTCGGTCACACTGCCCATTACACAGCCGCTCGCGCTCGCCCGCACCCGCTCGGCGCCGCAGGCGTGGCTGCGGATAACTACGTGTCAGCCAGGGCGGATGCCCGGCTGACCGCGCCGTGTATGACGCCTACGCTCGTGGTTGATGCTTGACAACGTGCGCAAACGGGTGTTCGGGCTGGACCTGGTGCTCCTGCACGCCCCCTCGGTCTGGGACTTCCGCGACGAGGTGATCCTCGAGGGTCCGCTCGCGGACGTGATCCCCTCGACGATCCAATTTGAGATGTACCCGATCGGCCTGACGAGCATTGCCTCCTACCTCGAGGCCAACAACTACAACACGCGGATCGTCAACGTCGCCTACCGGATGCTGCGCAGCCGGCGCTTTGACCCGGCCCGACACCTGGCCAAGATCGACGCGCCCGTGTTCGGCATCGATCTGCACTGGCTGCCGCACGTCCATGGCGCGCTCGGGCTGGCCGAGCTGGTCAAGCGCGTGCACCCGGAGGCCAAGGTGCTGCTGGGCGGGCTTTCGGCGAGCTACTTCCACGAGCAGCTGATCGCCTACCCGTTCATCGACTTCGTGCTGCGCGGCGACTCCACCGAGGAGCCTGCCCGCCAGCTGCTGGCGGCGCTGCGTGATGGCACGCCGCTCGAGCGGGTCGAGAACCTCACCTGGAAGCGCCCGGATGGCCAGGCTGTGGTCAATGAGCTGTCGTTCGTCCCGGGCGACCTTGACTGGATCGACGTGCCCGCCTACGACTTCATGACCCACGCCGTCTTCAAGTACCGCAGCGTCGCGGACTTCCTGCCCTACCTCGAGTGGCTGCGCTATCCGTCGACGATGCTTCTGAACTCGCGTGGCTGCCCCTACGACTGTGCGATCTGCGGTGGTTCGCGCACCGGCTACAGGGTTGTTGCCAACCGCTGCGGACCGGCGCTGCGCTCGCCGGAGAAGCTCGTCGCCGACGCGAAGCTGATCTCCTCCTTCTCCAAGGCGCCGATCTTCATGGTGCACGACCCGCGTGTCGGCGGCGTGGGGCGGGCCCGGCGCTTCTTCGATCTCTACCGTGCCGCCCAGATCCCCAACGAGCTGGTGATCGAGCTCTTCTACCCGGCGCCCAACGAGTTTCTGGAGCTGGTGCGCGACAGCACCAGCGGCTGGAGCCTGCAGATCACGATCGAGTCAGCTGACCCGGAGATCCGCCGCGTCAACGGCAAGTTTCCGGTTGCAAACGCCGTGGTGGAGGAGACGCTCGCGCGTGCGCTGGACGCCGGTGCGGACAAGCTTGACCTGTTCTTCATGGTCGGGCTCTCCGGCCAGACGCCGCAGTCCGCGCGCGGCACGATCGACTACTGCCGCCATCTGGTCAAGCGCTTTGGGGCCGATCCGCGGCTGCAGTTCTACGTCGCACCGCTTGGTCCCTTCCTCGATCCCGGTAGCCGCGCCTTCGAGCGGCCCGAGCTCGGCTACCACCGCCGGATCACGACGCTCGAGGAGCACCGCCAGGCGCTGCTCGGCCCCACCTGGCGGGAGATGCTCTCCTACGAGACCGAGTGGATGAGCCGCGATCAGATCGTCGAGACCACCTACGAGGTGGGTGGTGCGCTCAACGACCTCAAGTTTGAGGCCGGGCTGATCGACGCCGCCACCCACGCCACCGTGGCCGCTCACTTCCAGATCGCGCGGGAGACGCTGCCACGGATCGACGCGATCAAGTCGCTGCCGCGTGGCGAGCAGCGCTCGGCGCTGGCTGCTCTGGCCGCTGAGGTTGCGCAGGCAAACCGTGCGAGCCTGGTCGCCGACGACGAGCTCAAGTGGCGCGCCTCAACCGGCTTTCACGTCACCCGTCTGCTCGCGCGCCATGTCGCCGGCGCGCTGCCGCGTGAGCTCGCCCGCTCCGCTGAGCGGCTGCGCGGCCACCACGACACGGCGGTGACGAGCGCTCGCTGAGCGCGTCCGCCGGCTGGGGCGGCACGGTGAGCCGCCCCAGCCGCCACAGACCTGCGGCGGCCCCTACAGTGGGATGGTCTGCGCGAGCTGCTCAAGCGCCTGCCGCGTGGCCAGTCGACCGGCCTCCCGGGCACTGTCGATCTGGTGAAACTCGAGGAAGCCGACGCCGTTGTTACGCGGGCGGATCGTCAGGTCGGCGGCCTCGTGCTCCTCGGTGCCGGTCAGCTTGCTGCCGTAGAACATGACGCGCATCAGCGTCTCTGTCACCGGCGGCAGCCGCTCGCGCCTGCCGGCCGGCCTGGCCGGGCCGGCCGAGGCGTCCGCGCCGCCGGCCTTGATGTCCACCGCGATGATCGGCCCCTCCGCCAGTGCTGCCATGGGTCCGACCGGCAGGTTGTCGATCAGTGATCCGTCCACCTGCAGGCTGCCCTGCAACCGCCGTGGCGGCAAGAGCACGGGGATCGAGACGCTGGCCGCCACCGCCTCAAACAGTGAGCCGCTGCGGTGCAGGATCCGTTCTCCCGTGCGCAGGTTCGCGGTCAGGCAGAGGAACGAGAGCGGCAGCTCCTCGATCGCGAGCGAGCCGAACATGCGCCGGAGCATGGCCTCGCCGCGGTGGCCGCGCAGCAGCGCATGGCGCGGCAGCGTGTAGTCGCCGAGCGGCCTGCGCCTGACGAGCTCCTCAAAGCAGATGGCGTCGATCTCAGCGGCTGTCCTGCCGGCCGCCAGCAGGCCGCCGACCAGGGCACCGAAGCTGACCGCAGCGACCCGGTCGATCACGACGCCCGCCGCCGCCAGCTCCTCGATGACGCCGAGATGGGCAAGCGCCCGGGCGCCGCCGCCACCGAGCACGAGCCCGACCGAACGCCCGGTCAGGCGTCGGGCGCTGCGCGCCAGGTCGTGCTCGAGCTCCGGTCCGGGACGCCAGGCGTGCGTCTCCTGCGGCTGTAGCACCTGCGCCCAGGCCGACATGCGTCCCGATCCGGGTGCCACGTCCCAGGCTACGAGGTCACAGCCGGCGAGGCCCGCCGGGGCGGCGGCCGGCGCCGGTGTGAGCCCCGAGCCGATCGCCAGGATGCGGTCCGCCTGCTGCAGGCAGAAGCTCGACCACGGCTCATCCTCGCGGCGCTGGGCGACCGGCATCAGGACCAGGTCGTTGGCCGCCACGGCCGCGTCCAGAACGGGCCCGTAGGCGGCGGAGGCCTGATCCGGACCCGGGGCGCTGGGTGCCGGGTGCGGTTTGAGGATGACGGAGTGCGCATGGACGCCGAGCGCCGCCAGCAGGCCCTCTGAGAGCTCCGCAAGCGGGACGTGCTCGTCCAGCGCCAGCAGTGCGACCGTCGCCGGCAGCGCCCGCGGCGCGCTATCGGCGGCGCGCCGGGCCCGCAGCGCGCCAGCGAACTGGCGCATCAGCGTGTGGGCGATCGTCGCGTCCTCTCGCAGGACCCTGTCGAAGTCGGTGTGTGCGATCGCGATCAGCTCGCAGGCCCGGGTTGCGCGCACCGACGCCGAGCGCGGCTCGGAGGTCACCAGCGCGTACTCACCGACGACGCCGCCACGGCCGACGACTGCGATCGGCGGCTGCCTTGAGCCTTCGGCCAGCACCTCCAGACGCCCGGCGGTCACGACATACAGCGCATCGCCCTCCTCCCCTTCGTGGAAGAGCCACTCGCCGGGCTGCAGCCTGACCGTGCTGGACGCCGCTGCGAGGTGCTCCAGCGCCTCGGCCCCCAGGCGCGCGAACAGCGGCACGCCGGCCAGGAAATCAGCGACGGTCTGTGGTTTGGCCGGGGTTGCCACCAGCTGGCGGCCTGCGAGCGCCGGCGGTGGTGGCGCGGGCCGTGGGGAGCCGCCGCCCGCCGCTGGCGCGCTGGGGCCTGCCAGCTGCAGGCCCGTGGCGCGCTCGGGCGTGAGCACTCGGCCAACCGCCAGCGCCAACAGGCCGGCGGCCGCGAGCGCAAAGACGCTGAAGCTCCAGGCGTGGTGAAACGCGCCCTCCAGACCGCTCGGCGAAGGGACGCCGATGATCGCCGCCACGATTGCCACGCCGAGCGCCCCGCCCGCCTGGCGGGCGACCGTGTTCAGGCTGCTGGCCGTGGCGTAGGCCTGCTCGTCGGCCTCGGATACGGCCACGCCCGACATCATCGGGAAGAAGACCCCAGCGCCGATGCCGGCGAGCACCATGCCGGGCAGCCAGTGGCCCAGGTACTGCGCCCGTGACCCCGTCTCGGTCACAAACCAGAACACGCCGCCCGCCCAGAACAGGCCGCCCAGCAGCAGCACGAGCCTTGTGCCGAGGCGCTCTGCCACCTGTTCCGCTGGCCGGGCGACGGCGACGGCGACGAACGGCCCAGGTGTGATCCCGAGCCCGGCGTCGAGGATCGAGTAGTGCCAGACGCCGGTCAAAAACAGCACGTTGACCAGCGTGTAGCCGTAGAAGCCGGCGGCCGCGAGCGTCGTGGCCACGGCGGCCACCGAGACGCTGCGACGGCGCATGAGCGCGAGGTCGAACATCGGCACCGGGTGCCTGCGCGCGCGCAGCGTCGCAAACCAGCCAAGGCCGAGCGCGACCAACACCGCGGCGAGCGTGGGGACGCTGAGCCAGCCCCAGGCCCGGCCTTCTACGATCGCCGCCACCAGTGCCGCGACAGCGGCCGCGAAGACGAGGCTGCCGAGCAGATCCGGGAGTCGTCGGCGCCCCGGCGCGCGGCTCTCGAGGACGACCGTGCGCACCAGTCCCAGGGCGATCAGTCCGACCGGCACGTTGAGCAGGAACACGAGCCGCCAGTCAGACAACGTGACCAGCGCACCGCCCAGGGCCGGACCGATGCCCGCGGCCAGCGCCGAGACGGCCACGAACACGGTCACCGCGGAGGTCCGGCGCGCCGCCGGGAAGGCGTCCAGGACCACCGCCAGCGCGGTGGGTACGAGCATCGCTGCGCCGAACGCCTGCAGCGTCCGGAACGCGATCAGCTCGGGCAATGACGCCGCCAGCGAGCAGAGCGCCGAGGCGAGCACGAACAGGGCTACGCCGGCGCTCAGCAGGCGGCGGCGTCCGAACACGTCGGCGATGCGTCCCGCCGCCACCAGGAAGGCGGCGAAGACGATGTTGTAGGCGTCGAGCACCCAGGAGACCGCCGCCACGGAGTGGCCGGGGAAGGAGTGCTCGATGCTCGGAAACGCGATGTTGACGACGGTCGAGTCGATGAACGCCATCGCCGCGCACACCGAGGTGACCGCCAGGACCGCCCCGGCCCGGGGGGCGCGTCGCAGACTCGCCGGCGCGGGGCTGCTGAGCCCAACTCCCCACTCGAGATCG
>JAJZID010000002.1 GCA_021810705.1 Actinomycetes bacterium | reverse complement strand
GCGAGCTTTTGGCGGTCGGGATCTCGCACAAGACCGCCCCGGTCGAGTTGCGCGAGCGCCTGGCGCTGACCGATGCACGCGCGCTCGAGTTCGTCCGTGATCTCCATGCCGTCGCCGGCATCCAGGAAGTGGTGGCCCTGTCCACCTGCAATCGCACCGAGC
The DNA here is from genome assembly GCA_021810705.1 of Actinomycetes bacterium. Lineage (GTDB taxonomy): Bacteria > Actinomycetota > Thermoleophilia > Solirubrobacterales > Solirubrobacteraceae > Palsa-465. The sequence goes on along the minus strand of JAJZID010000002.1, from coordinate 43,520 downwards.
TCTACCTGGTGGCCGCTGACCCGATCGACGCCGAGGCCACGCTGCTTGGTCTGCTCGCAAAGCGCTCCGGCATCGCGCCGAGCGCGCTCGCTCAGGCGATCTACGCGCACCGCAACTGCGAAGCCGCTCGCCATCTCTACCGTGTCAGCGCCGGGCTCGAATCGATGATCGTCGGCGAGGACCAGATTCAGGGCCAGGTGCGCCGGGCCTACGACGTCGCGCTCGAACAGGAGACCACCGGACCGCTGACCAACCACCTGTTCAAGGCGGCGCTTGAGACCGGCAAGCGGGTGCGCACCGAAACCGCGATCAGCGCCGGTCAGATGAGCCTGCCGTCGGTTGCGGCGATGTTGGGGCGCGAGGTGCTGGGGGATCTGCGCGGACGACGTGCCGTGCTGATCGGCACCGGAGAGTCCAGCGAGCTTGCTGCGCAGGCGCTCGCCGCGGCCGGGGCGGCGGTGGTGTTCGTGGCCAACCGCAGACGCAACCGCGCGGTCAGCCTCGCCAACCGTTTCGACGGCCGTAGCGTTGCCTTTGACGAGTTGCCGGAGGCGCTTGTCGAGGCGGACATGGTTGTCTCCGCCACGTCGTCCCCGCACCAGCTGATCGAGGCCGAGGGTCTCGAGCTCGTGCAATGCGAGCGGGCCCATCGGCCACTTTTGGCCATCGACCTGGCGGTGCCGCGTGACGTGGACCCGACCTGCGCGCAGGTTGAAGGCGTCGCGCTGTACGACATCGACGACCTCGAGTCGGTTGTCGCGCGCAACCGACGGGTGCGTCTGGAGGAGGCACACAAGGCCGAGGCGATCGTCGAGCAGGAGATCCAGAACTTCGCGACCTGGCTGGGCTCGCTGGAGGTGCTGCCGACGCTGGCGGCGCTGCGCAGCCACGCGAGTGCGATCGCGGCTCAGGTTCTGGCCGAGAACGAGGGCCGCTGGGAGTCTGCGTCCGAGCGTGACCGCGAGCGTGTCGAAGCGATCTCCCGCGCGATCGTCAACCGGCTGCTGCACCACCCGACGCTGCGTCTCAAGGAGCTGCGCGACGATCGCGTGCATGCGCGGATGGCGCTGGTCCGCGACCTGTTCGCGCTCGAGGTGGATGCCGATCCGGCGCTCCGCAATGCAGCCGCTGACGTACAGGACCTGGCCGAGATCCGTCGGCTACCGGAACGCAGTGGCGCCTCCGCGGGCTCGCACCGGTGATCCGCATCGGGACGCGCGGCAGCGCGCTTGCACTTGTGCAGGCGCAGGCCGTCCAGGCTGCGCTCAGACGCGCCGGCCTTGAGACGGACATCATCACGATCACGACCGCCGGCGACCGGGGCCAGGATATCGGCGACAAGGCGCGCTGGACCTCCGCGCTGGAGCGCGCGCTGCTGCACGGGGAGATCGACCTGGCCGTGCACTCCGCCAAGGATGTTCCGGGCGAGCTCGTCGAGGGGACAGCCATCAGCGCGATTCCCGAGCGCCAGGATGCACGCGACGCACTGTGTGGCTGCGCCAGTCTCGCCACGCTCGCGTCGGGGGCGCGGGTGGGTACAAGCAGCGTGCGCCGGGCCGCCCAGATCCATGCGCTGCGTGAGGACATCGAGGTTGTGAAGCTGCGCGGCAATGTCGATACCAGGCTGCGCAGGCTCGCCGAAGGCGAGCTTGACGCGGTCGTGCTGGCACAGGCCGGTCTGGTGCGCCTCGGTCGTGAGAGCGAGGCCGGCTGTCTGCTCGACGAGTGCGTGCCCGCCCCCGGCCAGGGCGCGCTGATCGTGCAGGCGCGAGCCGGCGACGAGCGTGCTGCCGTGATCAACGATCCCGCAGCTGAGCGCTGCGTGTTGGCTGAGCGGGCACTCGCGAGCCATCTCGGAGCGACATGTGCGACGCCGCTTGGGGCGAGCGCTGTGCCCGCGTCAGCTGTGGATGTGACCCTCAGGGCATGGGTCGGACTGCCTGACGGCTCCCACTGGATCGAGGACGAGCTCACCGCGCCGGCGGAGAGCGTCGGGGTGCAGGTGGCGCAGCGGATGGTGGCCGCCGGTGCGCGCGAGCTGCTGGTGCGCGCGGTGGAGATGGCAAGCGCATGACGGTGTACCTGGTGGGGGCCGGGCCCGGTGACCCGGGGCTCATGACCGCGCGCGCGCTCGAGCTGATCGCGGCCGCGGATGTGATCATCCACGACCGCTTGATCCCGGTCAGCGCGCTCGACGGCGCGCGGGCGGACGCGCAGCTGATCTACGCCGGCAAGCAGGGGGGCGGTGAGCAGGTGCCGCAGTCCGAGATCACCAGACTGCTCGTGGAGCACGGACGCGTCGCCGACGTGGTGGTCCGGCTCAAGGGTGGGGATCCGTTTGTGTTCGGGCGGGGCGGCGAGGAGGCCGAGGCGCTGGTGGAAGCCGGCATCGACTTTCAGGTGGTGCCTGGCGTGACCGCCGGCATCGCCGCCAGTGCCTACGCGGGCATCCCGGTCACGCACCGCGATCTCGCCAGCTCGGTCGCGTTTTTGACCGGCCATGAGGATCCCGACAAGCCGGGCTCGGCGCTTGACTGGGCGGCGCTCGCGGCCTTCCCCGGGACGCTCGTCGTCTACATGGGTGTCAGGCATCTGCAGGCGATCGCGGCTCGTCTGATCGCCGCCGGCCGTGCCGCCGACCAGCCTGCGGCGGTGGTGCAGAGCGGCACCCTGCCGGGGCAGCGCACGATTGTGGCCACCCTGGCGACGATCGCAGCACGCGCCAGTGAGGCGCGCATCGGGGCGCCGGCGATCGCGATCTTCGGACCGGTGACGGCCCTGCACGGCCAGCTGCGCTGGCTGGAGCACCGCCCGCTGCACGGCGTCAGCGTGGCTGTGACACGTGCGCGCGAGCAGGGATCTCGCCTGGCGGAGCGGCTGCATGCGCTCGGCGCCGCCGTGGTTCTGGCTCCCGTGATCAGGACTCAGTCGCTGCCCGGTCCGCCGCCCGACCTGGGGGGCTACGACCTGGTGTGCTTCACGAGCCCGACTGGCGTTGAGGCGTTGTTTGAACGGCTCGACGCCGCCGGCTTGGATGCGCGTGCCTTCCCTGGCAGCGAGCGCACCAGGGTGGCCGCGATTGGGCCGGCCACCGCCCGCGCGCTCGCCGCGCATGGTATCCGCGCGGACATCGTGCCCGCACAGGCGGTGGGCGAGGCGCTCGCTGAAGCGCTCGCCGGTTTGCCGGTGGCGCGGGCGCTGGTCGCCCGTGCGCGCGAGGCCCGCGATGTCGTGCCCGAATCGCTCAGGGCGCGTGGCGCCGAGGTTGACGTGGTCGCTGTCTACGAGACGGTGGTGGAGCCGCTGGATGAGCAGACCCTCGAGGCCGTCGCCGCGAGCGACTACATCACCTTCACCGCCGCCTCGACCGTGCGCAACTTCCTGGCGGCAGCCGGCGGGGTGCAGGCGTGGCTGGCGCGTGGGTCGGCGCGGCCGCGGGTGCTGAGCATCGGCCCCATCACCAGCGCCGAACTGCGCGCTCAGGGCCTGAGCCCAGACATCGAGGCCCGTAGCCACGATATTGACGGGCTTGTGGACGCGCTCGTCAACGCGTGAGCGCCCTCGGTCAGCCGACAACGGTCACGCTGCTGACCGACTACGGTCTCAGCGACAGCTTCGTGGGTGTGCTGCACGGCGTGATCGCTGGCATCTGCCCCCAGGCACGTGTGATCGACCTCAGCCATGGTGTCGGGCGCCAGGACGTGCGCGGCGGGGCGATCACGCTCGCTCAGGCGATCCCTTACATGCCGGTCGGTGTGCACGTCGCGATCGTCGATCCCACCGTGGGCAGCGAGCGCCGCGCGGTGGTGATCGAAACCCGTGACGGGCGCCTCTTTGTTGGCCCTGACAACGGTCTCCTGTGGCTGGCGGTCGAGTCGAGCGGCGGCCCCACGCGGGCGGTTGAGATCTCGCGCTCGCCCTGGCGAATGGAGCCCGTTTCAGAGACCTTTCATGGCCGCGACATATTCGCCCCGGTTGCAGCTCATCTCGCCGCTGGTGCGCCGCTCGCGCGGGCGGGCGACGCGCTTGCCTGCGACGGGCTCGAGCGCCTGACTATCGCGGGGCCGCGGACGCATGCGGGTGAGATGGTCGCGACGGTGGCGGGCGTGGACGGCTTCGGCAACGTTCAGCTGATCGCCGGCGCTGGGGACCTGAGTGCGCTCGGTGTGCAGCCTGGCGACAGTGTGCGGATCGCTGCGCCGGTGGGCGCGGAGCAGGTCGCGACCGTCGCACGCAGCTTCGCCGATGTCGCACCGGGTCAGGCGCTGATCTTCCTGGACTCCGCGGGTCGGGTTGCGATCGCGCTCAATCTCGCAGATGCCGCGGCGAGACTCGGTCTGCGGGCGGGGGATGAGGTCAGGCTGAGCGCGCGGGGCGGGTCCTGATGGCTCGCCCGGGCTCGGCTCCGGATCGGCTCGGTCACCCGCGCGTCCACCTGCGCGTGACCGACTCCACCAATCGTGTGGCGCGCGAGTTGGCGGCGTCCGGAGCGGTGCATGGCACGCTCGTGACGGCGCGGGAGCAGACGGCCGGCCGGGGAAGGCAGGGTCGTGGCTGGCACGCGCCGCCTGGCGCGGCGCTCGTGTGCTCGTGGGTGCTGCGGGATCCGCCGCCGCTGCTCTCGCTTGCGGCCGGTGTGGCGACCGCCGAGGTGTGTGGTCAGAGGGCACGCGTGAAGTGGCCAAACGACGTGCTGATCGAGGGGCGCAAGGTCGCGGGGATCCTTGTCGAGGGCCGCCCGCAGGAGGGCTGGGCGGTGCTCGGAATCGGGCTCAACGTTGCGCTCGAGCTGAGCCAGCTTCCCAACGGTGTGCGCGAGCGGGCGGCCACGCTCGGCCGCGCGCCGCAGGACATCGAGCCGCTGCTACAGAGCCTGTGCGCGAGCCTCGAGCGCTGGTTGGCGGTGCCTGTTGATGCCGTGTTGGACGGCATCCGTGCCCGCGACGCGCTGGGTGGCCATCTCGTGCGCTGGGAGTCCGGCGTGGGCACCGCAGCCGGGATCGATAGCCGCGGACGGCTGCTGGTCGCCTGCGGCGATGGCAGTCGCGTTGCGCTGGACGCTGGCGAGGTGCACCTCGGTGGCGCTTGGCCATGACGCCTGGGATCGCGCTGGAAGCCGTGCTGTTACTCCTGGCAGGCGTGGCTGCAGGGTTTGTCGGCTGTGTGACGGGTCTTGCCTCGTTGGTCAGCTACCCGGCGCTGCTGCTCACGGGGCTCTCGCCGATCGCCGCCAACGTCACCAACACGGTGGCGCTCGTGTTCAGCGGCGTCGGCTCCGTCACGGCATCGGGCCCGGAGCTCGACGGCCAGTGGCGAGCGCTGCGCGGACTGGTGCTGATCAGCCTGCTCGGCGGCGCTCTGGGAGCCGTGCTGCTGCTGGTCACATCAAGCGCGTCATTCAAGCTGATCGTGCCGTGGCTGGTGGCGGCCGCGTCGCTTGCGGTGCTCGTCACGCGACCAGCCGTGCCGGCGGCACAACACGGCTCCGGTGAGCTTCGGCTGACGCGCACGGCGCTCGCCGGCTCATTGCTGGTGACCGTCTACGGTGGCTACTTCGGGGCGGGCGCGGGCGTGATCATGATCGTGCTGTTCGAGGCGGTGCTGGCGAGCTCGTTTGCGCGCTCGAACGCTGTCAAGAACCTCAGCCTCGCGCTCAGCAACCTGGTGGCGGCCGTGATCTTCGCGTTCGCGAGCCCGGTTGACTGGTGGGCGGCGCTACCGCTCGCGGTGGGCTTCTTCTATGGCGGCCGTCTTGGCCCGCGCGTGGTGCGCGCGGTACCGGTGCGGCTGCTCAAGATCGTCATCTGTCTGCTGGGGCTCGTCCTTGCCGGCTGGCTCGGGGCGAGCGCGTACTGACGGCCACGGTCAGCAGACTTTGATGTGCTCGACCAGCCGCCGGCCCACGGTAACCGCGAGGATCCTCCGCAGCCGATCGTGTTTGGTGCGGACCACGAAACGCTCGCGATACAACGCTCGCACGATCAGCAGATGGCGCCCACGCCTGAGCCCACGCACCGACAACCACGCCGTCGCCGGCAGGCGCTTGGCGCGCCTGAGCTGACGCCCGAGCCTGAAGGTCACCAGGCGCAGCTTCAGCCGTGTGCGGCGTGGCAGGATCCGCCGCGTCATGCGTACGCGGATGACCGACCTGGGCAGGTAGCACGCCAGCGCCCGGCGGGCCGTGCTGCGGCCTCTGCTCGTCGACCCACCGGCGGATCCACCACCGCCGCGGCTCCCGCCACCGCCACCGCCAGAGGTGCGCATCGGTCCTGACACGAGCAGCGTGAGCTGCTGGTCACCAAGCGCGACGGGGGAGCTAGCGGTGGTCCCGATCGGACCCGCGTCTGGCCCGAACCCAGGGCTCGACCCGGACCCCGAGCCGGCGGTGGCGCCGCCGCCGCTGCCCGAGCTGGACCCAGAGCCGCTCAGTGGTGAGAGCGCGATCGAGCTCAGCTCGCCGCCCACGGCGAACGGGGTGGAGGCAACGCCGGTGGCGAGCGCGACAGGCGTGATCGTGCCGGAGTTGAAGCTGGTCACGTAGGCCGTCGTCGCATCGGAGGAGATCGCGACGTCGGTCGGCTGCGAGCTGACGCTGATCGCGGTGGCCGCAGTGCCGCTCGCAAGGTCCACCGGTGTCAGCGTGCCGCCGCTATCACCGGTCACATAAGCGGTTGAGCTGCCCGGCGCTATCGCGATCCCGTCAGGGGTCGGTGCCGGCAGGTTGATCGGCTGGCCCAGGCCGCCGCCGGGAAGCGAGATCGGTGTCACGGTGGCGTCCGCCGCATTGGTGATGTAGGCCGCCGAGCCGCTCGCCGAGATCGCGATGGCGTCGGAGTTCGTGGGTATCTGGATCCGCTTACCGACGGATTGGGTGCTCAGATCGATCGGCCAAAGCGCGCCGGCGTCGGATACCACGTAGGCTGTGGCGCCATTCGCTGATATCGCGATCGCGTTCGGGCGATGGGCCAGCGCTATGGGTTTGCCAACGGCACCCGTCACGAGGTCGACGGGTACGACGTCAGAGCTACCGTAGTCGGCTACGTAGGCCGTCGCGCCGTTCGGTGTGATCGCGACCGCGACCGGCTTTGAGCCGACCTGAATCGCCGTCCCCACCGCGCCGGTGGCGAGGTTGACCTGGACGAGCGTGCCGGATTGCTCGTTGGTCACATAGGCGATCGGGTCGCTGGCCAGCGCTGCTGTGGCGAACACGCCGCTGCCAAGAGCGGCTAGCGCGATTACGGCGGCGGCGTGGATGAGCGTACGCCTCACAACGACCGCATCGGCAGGCGCCCGCGTTGCTCAAGCTCGCGCCTGCGGCACTAGTACAGGCGTCCAGCTCCGTCCCCCGCTCAGGCGGCGTCGCGGTCCAGGTCCTCGTTGTCTTCGGGCTCGTTGTCTTCGGGCTCGTCGTCTTCGGGCTCGTCGTCCGCGTCCGGGCCGGGCTCCGCCAGCTCGTCGTCCAGATCCAGCTCGTCATCCAGCTCGTCATCCAGCTGGGCCTCGGCGCCGCTGGCGAGCGTCTCGACCGGGGCCGTCACCTCGCCTGGCCGGCCCGAGCGGCGCCTGCTCTTGCTGCGCTTGCCCTTGGGGAAGTTGCGCAGCAGCTCGCGGGCGAGCGCCGCGGGCTTGCGGGCCATGCGGGCGCGGGCGCCGTTGATCGCCTCGGCAGCCTCGGGAGTGTGCGCGAGCGCGGCCGCGAGCAGCGCCGCGGAGAGGCGGCGGTCCTCTTTGCGGGTGGCGTGCACCAGCCGCCTGGCGTTGCGTGCGTGCGCCTGGCCGCTTGAGTTCACCAGCAGGCCGAGCAGCCGCTTGGTCTCTGGCCAGCGCTGCACCGCGTACTCCTCATGCACCTCACGGGTGTACTCGGCCAGCCGCCAGATCCAGTTGTTGGCCTGGTCACGGCGACCGATGCGCCTTTCAGCCAGCGCCTGCAGCATGATCTTGACACCCTCGCGGCGCTCGTCTCGGGGCCAGCCGGCGATGATGTCGATCGCGGTGTCAAACGCCTCCGCGTCCTTGGATGCGGCCACCTCCTGCAGCGCTCGCAAGCGCAGCTGCGCGCTGCGGTTGCGCTGCAGCGCGGTCAGCAAAAACAGCCGGCGCAGCTCGCCCTGACGGTCGAAGTGCAGCATCGCCTTGGCGCGGCGCCAGGCGGTGGGCGCAACCCGCGCGCCAGCCAATTGCGCCCAAACGCGCTGCTCGCCGTAGTCGAGGTTCTCGACCGCGATCCGCCAGAGCTCCCGTTCGAAGACCTCGGCGCGGCGTTCTGGATCGGGCGTGACCGGCAGCACGCGGCGCTCGACCCTGATCCTGCGCCCACGGCCACGGCGCACCGGTCCCACGACTATCGCGCCCCCCCGGTAAACGTCGCGGTCAAGCAGCGAGTGCAGCGTCACCACGGGGTCGTCGTGCTTGGTGGCGGGGTGCACGAAGTCCACGACGATGCCGGCCTCCTTGCCCGGGTGCCGTCGCGTCACGCGCCCCACGCGCTGCTGGTAGATCCGCTTGGAGGCGGTCGGTGCGAGGTGCATGCACACGGTCGCGCGGGGACTGTTCCAGCCCTCGGCGAGCAGTTGTGCGTTGATCAGCACGTCCACCTTGCCGGCTTCGTAATCGGCCAGGATCTTTGCCAACTCGCGCTTGGGCGTCTCACCGGATACGGCCATGGCCTTCATGCCCAGCGCCCGGAAGGACTCGGCGACGTTGTAGGCGTGCTTGACCCCGGCCGCGTAGACCACTCCCGGCATGCCATTGAAGCGCGTCTTGTAAAGGTCGGCGATCGCCAGGTTGAAGGGCGTCTGGTCAAGCAGCTCAGCCAGCATCTCCTGATCAAACTCGGTATCGACCTCGCCGCGGCGCAGCGGCACCTTGGCGATCGTCCGCACACCCGGACCCGGCGGGATGCGAATGCAGCGCAGCGGCGCGATGACCCCGCGGCGGGCGGCCTGCGCGAGGTCAAAGCGCGAGGTCTGGGTCGGGAACAGGTCGGTGACGTGGCGTGCGATCAGCGCGCCGGTGGCTGTCATACCAATCCAGATCGGCTCGTGCCAGCGGCGGATCGCCGCCGATGTCTTCTCACCAAGGGCGGTGTGAGCCTCGTCGCAGATGACGATCGTGTAGGCGCCGGAGATCTTGCCGGCGTTGCGCACGAACCACTGGTAGGTCTCGACCGTGACCGGCCCGTTGGCCGCATCCTCGCCGATCAAAAGCGGCTTGCACAGGCGCTCGCTGTAGCCGTGGTCGCGGAGCTCGCCGATGAACTGGTCAACCAAATTGCGCCGGTGTGTGAGGATCAGCACGCCGCCGGTGCGCGAGGCCTCGACAAAGCCGACCGCGGCCACGGTCTTACCGGCTCCGGTTGCGTGCTCAAACCAGAAGCGCCGGGCGGCGCCGGGATCCTCGTCGAGGCTCTCGGGTGAGATGTCCTCGTCCAGCGCGGCGGCGTCGTGCTGCCAATCCTGGGGCTCTTCGTCGCTGTCCAGGCCGTGCTCGTCGGGGTCCTCGTCGCTCTCGTCCACCTCCTCGTCGCTCTCGTCCACCTCCTCGTCGGCGGCCTCGCTTACAGCCGCGACTTCACCGCCTGGCGCTTCGGCCGGCGGCGTGTCGACGGCCTGCGGGTCGGCGGCGCTCGCAGCGCCCTCGCCTGGCATCGCCTCCGTGCCGACCTGCACGCCCGCCAAAAGCGCGGTCAGGGTGCCCGACAGGGCGTCGACCTGGTGGGCGGAGAGCACCGTGCCGTCAACCAGCTTCGGCTCCTCGTCTGACAGCAGCCGCTCGAGGCCGAGCAGCAGCGAGTACTGCTGACGCCAGCGCAGCGACGGAGTCTTCAAACCGGCCGCGACGTCGACGAGCGCCGCATCCAGCGCCCGGCGCCGGGCGCTGCCCGGTGCGAGCGCCTCCTCGGGCGTCTCGCCGTCGAAGACGAACCGCTCGCGCGTCAGCTGTTCTGCTCGCTTGACCGCGGCAGAACTCGGAAGTGGGGTGGGATCACCCATCTACGAGCATTTGTGAAGGTGGTAGAAAGGAGCCGCTGCGTGTAACCCAAACGGCTCAGATGGCGCCCTCAAACTTGCGATGAGAGCTGGAGGTCAACCCGTTGGCGGCGTCCACCCCGCCCTGGGCAACGCGCAAAAGGATAACAGCGATTTAACCAAACGCGCCGCGTTGCTCAGCGCCTCAGCCGTCGGCCGGATGCGGTGGGCGCCGGCGACCGGCGCCCAAGCCGTGTGACAAGCTTTCAGGCCGTGCAACACCGTCCCGCCGACGCGGATGCCGACGCCGAGCCTGACCGCGGATATGAGGTCCGGCGGCTTGCGGGTGAGCGGGAGCTCGCCGCGGCGCTCGCGCTCCGCTACGAGGTCTTCTGTCTCGAACAGGGTGTGCCTGCGCGTGAGGAACGCGACGGGCGCGACCACACCGGGCTGCACCTGGTCGCGGTCATGGACGGTGAGATCGTCGCGACCTGTCGGCTGGTGTTCGTGGGACAGACCGTCCAGTTCAGTCGGCTTGCGGTGAAGCGCACCGCCAGGCGCCGGGGGATCGCCAGCGCGCTGCTGCGGGCGACCGACCGTGAGGCACGCGCACATGGCTCAAGGCACATCCTGCTGCACGCCCAGACCTACGCGCGCTCGCTCTATGAGCAGGCCGGCTATGAGCCGCGCGGGCGCGAGTTCGTGGAGGCCGGCATCGAGCACATCGCCATGGAGAAGTTGCTCTGAGGGCGCTCGTGCAGCGCGTCAACAGCGCCTCTGTGAGTGTGGCTGGCGAAGAGCTCGCGCGCATCGGACCGGGTCTTCTGGTGCTGCTGGGGGTCACTCACACAGACACGGCCAGGGACGCCGAGCGCCTCGCCGCCAAGGTCGTGGCGCTGCGCGTCTTCCCGGACGCCGACGGCCGCATGAACGCGCCGCTCGGCGACCGCGAGATCCTGTGCGTGAGCCAATTCACGCTCTACGCCGAGACTCGTCGCGGCAACCGCCCGAGCTACGTCGCCGCGGCCCCGGCGGAAGTGGCCGAGCCGCTGTACGAGCGCTTCTGCGAGGTCACAGGAGCCAGGCGCGGACGCTTTGGCGCGGACATGGCGGTCGCGCTTGTGAACGACGGTCCTGTGACGCTGTTGCTTGAGCATCCGCCCGCCGCGTAGGGCCCCTTCAGAGTGCGGCTCTAACATCGCCGCCGATGTGCAGAGCACTCTTGCGGCTGGTCGCCGCCGTCACCCTGGTCGCAGCGTTCGCCGCGGCGCTCGCGCCCGCTGGCGCAAGCGCCTTCCAGAAGGCGGTCTGGGGGCCGCCCACGCTGAACGGCGTCAACCAGTTCCCGCTCTACCACACACTCGGCGCGAGGATCTACGAGACCCAGCTTGACTGGAACGAGGTGGCGCCGAGCAAACCGGCGGACCCAACCTCGCCGGCGGACCCCGCCTACAGCTGGCCCGCGCAGATCGGCCAGGAGATCGCCGAGGCCAGGCGCTACGGCATGCGGGTGCTCTTGGCGGTGAGCAACGCCCCGGCCTGGGCCAACGGGGGGCACGCCGGCATGGGCTGGGCGCCCAAAGACCCCCGCACCTACGCCCAGTTCATCCAGGCAGCGGCTCGCGAATACCCGAGCGTGCATCTCTGGATGGTCTGGAACGAGCCCAACCGCAAGGGCGACTTCCGGCCTGAGACGCCCGCGCGCTACACACAGACGCGCCTCACAGCCGCGCAGAAGCGGGCGCCACACCTGTACGCCCAGATGCTCAACGACGCCTACGCCGCGCTCAAGCGCCTGAGCCATAGCAACGTCGTGATCGGCGGCGACACCTACACCGCCGGCCTGCTCGACCCGCAGCAGTGGATCGCGAACATGATCCTGCCCGACGGCCGGCGGCCGCGCATGGACATGTATGCCCAGGACCCGTTCAGCTACACGGCGCCGCTGTTCGGCGCCGCCCCGTCGCCCTACGGCGAGGTGCAGTTCTCCGACCTGCCCCGGCTCGAGAGCTGGACCAGGACCTACTTCGGTCACGCGCTGCCACTGTTCCTCTCACAGTTCTGTGTGCCCACCGCGCCCAACCAGATGTTCAGCTTCTACGTCTCGCCACCATCGGTGGCCGCCAGATGGGTCAAGGACGCGTTGGTGACAGCGCGCAAGGCCGGCTACATCTATGCGCTCGGCTGGGCCAGCGTGCACGACCAGCTGCCGCTGGACGCCTGCGGGTTGATCCAGCAGGACGGCAGGCGCAAGCCCGACTTCTACGCCTTCAAGAACAACTAGCGCGGCCCTGCGCGAAAGGAGCTTCTGTGGACTGCATCGTGACGGGCGGCGCCGGCTTCATCGGCTCAAACCTGGTCGACGCCCTGGTCGCGCGGGGCGACCGGGTCGCCGTGATCGACAACCTCAAGACCGGCAAGCTCGAGAACCTCGCTGCAGCCACCGCCGCGGGGGTGGAGCTGCACCGCCTCGACGTGCGCGACGCGGCAGCGCTCGACGCTGTGTTCGCCTCGGTGCGTCCCCAGGTGGTCTTCCATCTGGCGGCGCAGATCGACGTGCGCAGCTCGGTCGAGGATCCCGCCGCGGATGCGCAGGTGAACGTGCTTGGCGCGCTCAACGTGCTCGCCGCCGCGCTCGCGCACGGCGCGCGCCGCGTCGTCAACACCTCGACCGGCGGCGGGCTCTACGGGGATGCCGCGCTGCTGCCCACGCCCGAGGAGCACCCGGTGCGACCACTGGCGCCCTACGGGCAGAGCAAGTACGCGGCCGAAGGCTACTTCGAGCTCTACACGCGCCTGCACGGCCTCTCGACCGTGTCTTTGCGTTACGGCAACGTCTACGGCCCCCGCCAGGACGTGCACGGCGAGGCCGGCGTGGTGGCGATCTTCTGTGGCTGCCTGGTCGACGCCGTCACGCCTCGCATCTTCGGGGACGGACACCAGACGCGTGACTGGGTCGAGGTGGCCGACGTGGTGCAAGCCAACCTGCGGGCCGCGCAGAGCGACATCACGGGCCCGCTCAACATCGCCTGGGGCGAGGAGACCTCGGTGCTCGACCTCGTGCGCGAGCTCGGCAGGGTGGGTGCGGAGCACGGCCTTTCCCTGCCCGCGCCCGAGTTTCTGCCAGCCCGCGCGGGCGAGGTCAGCCGCAGCTGTCTGGACGTGCGCCGCGCGCGCGCCGAGCTCGGCTGGGAGCCGCGCACGCGGCTTGACACCGGTTTGGCGCAGATCCTCGCGGGCCTGCTCTAGATTCTCCGCAGATGCGGATCGTCGCTTTAAAACTCGACGGCCCTCTGCTGCTCGAGCCACGCGTCTTCGGCGACGAGCGTGGCTTCTTCCTCGAGAGCTTTCGTGCCGATGTGCTCAAGCGCATCGACCCGTCGCTGCGCTTCGTGCAGGACAACCACTCGCGCTCGCGGGAGGCGGTCGTACGCGGGATGCACTTCCAGCCGGGGCAGGCGAAGCTCGTGCGCTGCGCGCGCGGCGCGATCTTCGACGTCGTGGTTGACATCCGTCCCGGCTCGCCCACGTTCGGTCGCTGGGAGGGCTATCGGCTCGACGATGAGGACCACCGGCAGCTGTTTGTGCCCGATGGCTTCGCGCACGGCTTCTGCGTGCTCAGCCCGGTGGCGGACGTCACCTACAAGGTCTCCTCCTACTACGACCCCGCGACCGAGCGCGGTTTCCGCTACGACGACCCTGAGGTCGGCATCGCCTGGCCGCTTGCGGCCGACAGGCTGATCGCCTCGGCGCGGGACCGCGACGCCCCCACACTCACTGCGCTTGCGACCGACTCGCGCACGCCACCGATCACCTAGCATCACCGGCAGGCATGCGCGATCGCCTGGCTGTCAGCGAGAACCGGTTCCGGCAGGCGAGCTACCTGGCGCTCGCGGCGCTCACGCTGATCGTTTTCACCGGCGCCGCCGTGCGGCTGACCGACTCCGGCCTGGGCTGTCCCACCTGGCCGCGTTGCTACGGGCACATCTACCCGCCGCTGGGCATACACCCGCTGATCGAGTTCTCAAACCGTGCGGTCGCAGGCATCGTCGGCGTGATCACCGGCATGGTGTTTCTGATGGCGCTCGCGCGGCGCCCCTTCAACCGTGAGCTCGCCTGGCTCGCGTTGATGCTCCCGCTCGGCGTGGTCGCCCAGGCGGTGCTGGGCGGGTTCACGGTGCTTGAGAAGCTCGCGCCGGGCTTTGTCATGGCGCACTTTCTGCTCTCGATGGTGCTCCTGATCCCAACCTTCTGGCTCGCTTGGCGTGCCACCTTCCCGCAGGGCACACGGCCGCGCAGCGCTGACCGCCTGCTCGTGTGGTCGGTGCGGGGCCTCGGCGTGATTGCGGCAATCACGCTGTTTGCGGGCACCGCGGCCACCGCGGCAGGCCCACACTCCGGCGGGCATGTCGGCCAGGTGATCAAGCGGCTCACGATCGAGGGGCCGAACACGCTTCAGTGGGCCGTCAACCTGCACGCCACGGCAGCGGTCATCTTCGGGGTCGCCACGATCCTCGTTTGGTTGCTCAAGCGCGGCCGCACCGGCACCACGCTTGACCCGCTCGAGCCGCTGACCGTGCTCGGCATCCTGATCGCCGCGCAGGGACTCATCGGCGCGGTGCAGTACGAGCTCAAGCTGCCAGCCGAGATGGTCTGGGTGCATGTTTGCATGGCGACCATGACCTGGCTTGTGACGCTCTGGGCGATCGCCACCGAGGGCCGGATCGGCCAGACGCAACCGTTGGCGGATGGGCAGACAAACGCTACGATCGTCGCGCAATGGCCACAGAGCGTGCCGGTGAGCTGAACGGTAGGGAGCGGGCCGCGACCGACGCGGCGCTGAGCATCCTCGTGGTCGACGATGAGGAGGATCTGCGCGAGATGCTCACCCGCTCCTTCTCGCGTGAGGGCCACAACGTGACCGCGGTGAGCGGTGGCGCCGATGCGATCGAGCGCGCCAGTGCCGAACACTTCGACATCGTCCTTCTGGATGTCGCGCTGGGGCCAGGGCCAGACGGCTACGAGGTCTGCCGCACGCTGCGTGCCAGACGCAACGTGGTGCCGATCATCATGCTGACGGCGCTTGACTCAGAGGCCGACGCGGTGCTCGGTCTGGAGGCCGGCGGCGACGACTACGTGACCAAGCCCTTCGGGCTTGCGGAGCTGCGCAGCCGGATCCGCGCGGTGCTGCGGCGGGCGGGCGCGCGCGGCGGCGGCATGGGCTCCGACGTGCTCTCGGTCGGCCAACTGAGGCTCGACCGCTCCCGTCGTGAGGTCACGGTCGGCGAGGAGCCCGTGCGCCTGACCTTCAGCGAGTTTGAGCTGCTGGACGCGCTGATGACCGATCCCGGTCGGCTGCTCAACCGCCAGGAGCTGCTGCGTGCGATCTGGGGTGACAGCGCCTACCGCGACCCGCGCGCGATAGACGTCCACATCCGCCACCTGCGGGAGAAGCTCGAGTCCGAGCCGGACAGGCCCAGGTACATCCAGACGGTACGCGGCGCCGGCTATCGGCTCGGCTCGGGGTAGCGGCCCCGTGTTGCTGGCGCGGCTGCGTTGGAGCGCGTTCGGGCTCCGTGGCCGGATCGTCGGCGCCGTGCTCGCCACAACGGCGATCAGCCTGGGGGCGGCCGCACTGGTGCTGCTGCCGCGTCTGGAGACGTTGCTGACGGACGCGTCCAAGAGCACGCTCAAGAGCGCTGTCCTGCACGCCGGGCCCGAGCTCGAGAAGCTCCGGCAGATCCAGTACGAGCTGATTCCCATCGGCCTGATAGCACCGCGGCGCAGCCAGGTCGCCAAGCAGGCCGCCACGGCCGCGGGCGAGCTCGTCAGCTGGGAGTCGGCGCTGCGTAACCGCTTCGGCGACGCCGACATCGCGCTCTGCGGGCCACTTGACTACCAGGGCAACTGCAACCTGGTGATCCCGTCGGTCAACCAGTCCGACCAGACGGCGCTCGCCGAGATCGCGGCGGCCAGGCCGCTCAGCGACATCAGACGCGCCTTCGGACATCGCCGCGCGTATGTCTCGCTGGGCTCCAACGGGACCACCGTGCGGGCGGCCGTGTGGCTGAAGGCGGCCGACGCCGTGCTGGTCGTGCGGATCGCCAACAACGAGATCGGCGCGACCGTCACGGCGGTCCGTCACGCCTTCGAGATCGGTGCGGGCGTGGCGATCATCCTCACGGTGCTGATCGCGATCCCGCTGGCAGGCACGCTCGTCAGTCGCCTGCAGCGGCTGCGCCAGGCGGCTCTGCAGATCGCGATCGGCGCGAGTGTCTCGAGCCTCCCTGCCGAGCGCGCCCGTGACGAGGTCGGTGATCTCTCGCGGTCGTTTTCGATCATGCAGCGACGCTTACGCCAGCAGGAGGAGGCGCGGCGCGCGTTCGTCGCCACCGCTTCGCATGAGCTACGCACGCCGCTGGCTTCACTGGAAGGAATGCTCGAGCTGCTGGAGGAGGACCTGCAGGCCGACCACCCCGACCTTGAGGATGCCTCCGCGCTGCTCGAGCGCGCCCGCGTGCAGTCGCGGCGGCTGGCCCGGCTGGCCGCGGACCTGCTCGACCTGAGTCGGATCGATGCGGAGGTGGGCCTGCGCTCCGAGCCGGTTTCGCTGGGTGAGCTTGGGCGTGCGGTGCTGGCTGAGTTCGAGTTGGCGAGCGGCACGCGTGAGGTGGCGATCGTGCTGAGCGAGGACGCGACGCCGGCCTGGGCGCTGGCCGACCCCGGCAGCGTCGCACGCATCCTGCGCATCCTGCTCGACAACGCGCTGCGGATCGCGCCGGCGGGCAGCGAGATCACGGTCACGGTCAGCGCGCTGCCCGAGCCGACCCTGACCGTCTCAGATCAGGGCCCCGGGATCTCCAAGGAGGAGCGGGCACTGATCTTCGAGCGCTTCAAGCGGGGCCGCGAGACGGGCGGCGAGGCCGGCTTCGGGCTTGGCCTGGCGATCGGTCGCGAGCTCGCGCAGCGGATGGGTGGCTCGCTGGTGCTCGCTGACAGCGACGGCCCCGGCGCCACGTTCGTGCTGCGCCTGCGCGCCACGGAGCCGCCGGCCGGGGAGCCAGCCGGCGGCTTGAGCGACTTCTGAGGCGTCGTCTGCGCGGCCTTGGCCGGTGGGTGGTCGAGCGCGACCACCCACCGGGTGTGCGGTCAGTTCGCCGGGTCGAAGCCCAGCGCCACCGAGTTGATGCAGTAGCGCAGGCCGGTCGGCTCCGGGCCGTCCTCGAAGACGTGGCCGAGGTGGCCGCCACAGCTCTTGCAGATCACCTCGGTGCGGATCATGCCGTGGCTTGTGTCCAGGCGGTTGACGACGCCTTCGCCCTCGACCGGCGCGTAGAAGCTCGGCCAGCCGCAGCCGGAGTCGAACTTCGTCGCTGAGGAGAACAGCGGCGCGCCGCAGCCGGCGCAGTGGTACATGCCGGTCTCCTTGTTGTCCAGCAGGGTGCCGGTGTAAGGCCGCTCGGTGGCGGCGTGGCGCAGGACCTTGTAGGCCTCGGGGCTGAGGCGCTCACGCCACTGCGCGTCGCTCAGCGTGGAGGGGTCAGCTGGGATTGGACGCTCGGTTTCCATGCTCTCACGGTAGCTCAGTCTTCCCCGGTGGCGACCGGGCGCCTATCGTCGCGGCTCCACTCAGACCACGAGCCCGGGTAGAGGCGGCCCTCGACCAGTCCTGCATGCTCGAGCAGCAGCAGGTTCAGGCAGGCTGACACCCCCGAGCCGCAGTAGGAGATCACCGGGCTGCCCTCGCCGATGCCGGCCCGGGCGAAGGTTTCGCGCAGGCGCTCGCGGCCGGCGATGCGGCCGCCGGGTTCCAGGTGCTCGCGCACCGGCACGCTGCGGGCGCCCGGGATGTGCCCGGAGCGCGGATCGACCGGGTCCGGGCCGCCGGCGAAGCGCTCACGGTCGCGGGCGTCGATCACGACGTGGTCACCGCCTGCCACCTCGTCGATCGAGGCGAGGCGCTCGACGGGCCAGGGGACCGCTGTGAAGCGTGCCGGTGGGCGCGGCGGTGGCGAGCCCCGCTCAAGCTCTGTGGCCGGCCAGGCGGCCAAGCCGCCGTCGAGCACGGCCGCGGTGTGGCCGGTCGCACGCAGCAGCCAGACGAGCCTTGCGGCGACGATCCCGCCGAGGTCGTCGTAGGCCACGACCGTGTCGTTGTCACCGATCCCGAGTGCCGCCAGGCCGTCCGCGAAGCGCTCCGGCGTGGGCAGCGGGTGGCGGCCGCCGCGGTCGTCTTCGTGCGGCTCCGAGAGGACCGTGTCGAGGTCCACGAAGACCGCCCCGGGAATGTGCCCGGCCGCGTAGGCTTCGGTGCCAGAGCGGCCGTCGAGGTACCAGCGGACATCCGCGAGCGTTATCGCCGCGCGGTTGGCAAGGCACCAGCTGAGGTCGACAAACGGCTCGAGCACAGCGTTGATCCTACGGTCTGCGTGACGCCGATGAGCCGTCCGGTCGATCCGCCACCATGCCGGACTCGTGTCAGTGACGATCAGACAGCGGCCAGGGACGGCGGGCGCGACGCGCCTGCGCGCCTGGCAGGAGAGGGCGCTTGAGGCGATGGCGGACTGGCGTGAGGGATCCTTTCTGATCTCCGCCGCGCCGGGTGCAGGCAAGACGCGGCCGGCGCTCGAGTTTGCGCGGACCGAGCTGGCCTGTGGCCGTGCCGGCGGGGTCGTGATCGCCTGCCCGACCGCGCCGC
Organism: Actinomycetes bacterium; assembly: GCA_021810705.1. Lineage (GTDB taxonomy): Bacteria > Actinomycetota > Thermoleophilia > Solirubrobacterales > Solirubrobacteraceae > Palsa-465. The sequence continues at coordinate 24,851 of JAJZID010000002.1, read as the reverse complement.
TGACGCGACAGTGGGCACGGGCTGCGCACGCGCTCGGGCTCGAGCTCGCGCCGGACGCGGATACGCCCCGTCCGCCGCGCGGCTTTCACGGTGTGGTCGTGACCTACGCGCGGATCGCCTCGGCGCCGCGCGCGTGGACGGCTGCGGCGCGGGGGCAGACGCTCGTGGTCGCCGACGAGGCGCACCACCTCGGCGAGGATCTGGCCTGGGGAGCCTCCTTCAGCCAGGCGTTCGGGGAGAGCGGACGCTGGCTGCTCTTGTCCGGCACCCCCTTCCGCAGCGACGCCGCGCCGATCCCCGGCGTTGCCTACGACGGCGACGGCCTGGCGGAGCCGGATGTCGCCTACACCTACGCCGAGGCGGTGCGCGACGGGGTCTGCCGGCCGGTGGTGTTCGTGACCTACGACGGGGCACTCTCGTGGCGCAGCGGCGAGGACGTGATCGAGTCGAGCTTCGAGACCGTGCTGTCGACGCGTGAGGCGGCCCGGCGCTACCGCACGGCGATCTCCACAGATCTGCCGGACGGTCTGCCGCGCATCCTCGGTGAGGCCAACGCACGGCTTGCGGCGCTGCGCGCCGCAAGCCACCCTGACGCGGGCGGGCTGGTGGTTGCCGCAGACTCCGACCATGCCAGGCGGATCGCGGCGCGGCTGCGCGAGGTGAGCGGCGTGGCGCCCGTGGTCGTGCTGCACCAGGACCCCCGGGCAGCGGCGCGACTGGCAGCCTTCAGCGGGTCCACCGAGCCCTGGATCGTGGCCGTGAACATGGTCTCTGAGGGTGTCGACATCCCGCGTCTGCGGGTTGGTGTTTACGCGACCGCCGCCAAGACGGCGATGATCTTCCGCCAAATCGTCGGGCGTTTCGTGCGCACGATCCCGGGACGTGAGCCGGAGCCGAGCTGGCTCTACATCCCCGCCGAGCCGGTGCTGCGCGACCACGCCACGAGCGTTGAGACCGAACTGCGCCAGATCGTCCGCAGGCGCGAGGCAGAGCAGGGCGACGAGGCGGAGCTCGACGCTCTGGAGCGGCGTGCCAGCGAGCGCGGCGAGGTGCTCGACTTCGAGCCGCTGAGCGCCGACGTGGCGCCGCAGCTCACGCTCTTTGGGCCCGCCCCGGTGGTGCCCGCGCCGGTGGTGCCCGCGCTGGCTCGTGCCGAGGCGGTCCCCGCGCCGGCTCTCGCCCAGACGCCGGCGCTCGTCGCGCCGGCCGATGACGGAGCGGTTCCGTTGTTCGAGCGCCGGGCAGCGTTGCGCTCCCGGCGCCAACGGCTGGTCGCCGAGCTCGCGCGCGACCGCCGCGTGCGCCACGCGGATATCAACGCCGAGGTCAACCGCGCGCTTGGCATCGAGACGGTCGCGAAGGCGACGGTCGAGCAGCTCGAGCGCTCGATCGAGTGGTTGGATCGGGCGCTCTACAGCCGTTAGTTGCGCGCGCAACCATTGTGCTACGCTCGTTAAATGAGCTTTGAGCTTGGCCTTGCCACCTTCGCCGATCTGCCCGCCGGCCGCTCACCCGAGCAGCGCATGCGCGAGCTGCTCGAGGAGGCGCGGCTGGCAGACGAAGTCGGGATCGACGTGTTCGCGATCGGGGAGCACCACCGCGCCGACTATCTGATCTCCTCGCCCCCGGTTGCGCTCGCGGCGATCGCCGCCCAGACCGAGCGCATCCGGCTCTCGAGTGCGGTCACGGTGCTGAGCTCCGATGACCCCGTGCGGGTCTTCGAGCAGTTTGCGCAGGTCGACCTGATCTCCGGCGGGCGCGCCGAGATCATGGCCGGACGCGGCTCCTTCATCGAATCCTTTCCGCTCTTCGGCTACGACCTGGACGACTACGACGAGCTCTACGCCGAGAAGCTCGAGCTGCTTTTGGCGCTGCGCGCCGGCAACCCGGTGACCTGGTCGGGCCGCCACCGTCCAGCGCTCGCCCAGGCCGAGGTGTACCCGCGCCCGGTGCAGGATCCGCTGCCGGTCTGGGTTGCCGTCGGCGGCACACCCCAGTCGGTGGTCCGCGCGGCCACGCTCGGTCTGCCGCTGACCGTGGCGATCATCGGCGGCCAGCCGGCCCGCTTCAAGCCGCTGGTCGAGCTCTACGACCGCATCTGGCGTCAGAGTGGCCACGATCCCGCAGACCGTCGGCTTGCGATCAACACGCACGCCTTCGTCGCACCCACCCGTGCGGCGGCCGACAGCGCCTTTGCCCACCCATACCTGCAGATGATGAACCGCATCGGGCGTGAGCGCGGCTGGCCGCCCGCCGGGCGCGCCCAGTACGAGGCGCTTGCAGCGCCCGACGGCGCGCTGGCCGTCGGCTCCCCAGAGGCGGTCGCGGAGAAGATCCTGATGGAGCACGAGCTCTTCGGCAACCAGCGCTACATCGGCCAGTTCAGCGTCGGCGACGTCGCCCACGCCGACGTGCTGCGCTCGATCGAACTCTTCGGCACCCAGGTGGCGCCGCTGGTGCGCGCCGAGTTGGAGCGGCGCTCACCACCGGCAACCGTAGAACCAGTTACCGTGTTGGCTCAAGCGACAACGGCATAAGCGAGGTCAAGTAATGAAGATCGGGCGTTTGATGCTCCGTGCAGCGGTGGGGGGTTTCTTCATCGGACACGGCACCCAGAAGCTGTTCGGCTGGTTTGGTGGCAATGGCCTGAAGGCCACGGCCGAGAACTTCGACAAGATGGGGCTCAAGCCCGGGACGCTGCACGCCGCCGCGGGCGGCGCCGCCGAGACCCTCGGCGGGGCGGGGCTGCTGCTCGGATACCGCACGCCGCTTGCTTCCGCCAGCATCGTCTCGGTGATGCTCACGGCGATCAACCGGGTGCACCTCAAGAACGGCCCGTGGGCGAGCAAGGGCGGTTACGAGTACAACGTGGTGCTCGCCGCCGCGGCGCTCGCACTGGCCGAGTCCGGTCCGGGCGCACTGTCACTGGATGCCCTGCGCGGCAAGGAGCGCGAGGGCGCCCGCTGGAGCCTCCTCTCGCTGGCGCTCGGCACGGCGGGCGCGGCCGGCGCCCATTTCCTGGCCCAGGCCCGCGCCACGCCCGAGCCGGTACCGGTACCGGCCGAGCCGGCCAGCGCGCCGGCGGCGGCTGCCGCAGACCAGGCACACGCCGTTGACCACGCTGAGCCCCAGGCCGAGGAGGCCGAGCCAGCCAGTGAAGCGGCCGTCGAAGAGCCGGCCGCTGAGGCTGAAACGACCGAGAGCTGATCGCCTCGAGGCTCTGAACCAGACCGCCGGGGATGCCTGCACTCGAACGCTATGCACCAAGCCCTGACCGCTACGACTCGGTGCAGTACCGCCGCACCGGGCGTAGCGGGCTGCTGCTGCCGCCGATCTCCCTTGGCCTGTGGCAGAACTTCGGCGATTCCAACCCGCTCGAGCAGAGCCGGGCGATCCTGCGTGGCGCCTTCGATGCGGGCATCACCCACTTCGACCTGGCCAACAACTACGGGCGTCCGTATGGCTCGGCTGAGACGAACTTCGGACGCATCCTGCGCGAGGACTTTGCGGGACTGCGAGACGAACTCATCATCTCCACCAAGGCAGGCTTTGATATGTGGCCGGGCCCCTACGGCGAGTTCGGCTCGCGCAAGCACCTGCTCGCGAGCCTCGACCAGAGCCTCGCCCGCATGGGGCTCGATTACGTCGACATCTTCTACTCGCACCGCGCCGATCCGGAGACGCCACTCGAGGAGACGATGGGCGCGCTCGACAGCGCCGTGCGCCAGGGCAAAGCCCTGTATGTGGGGATCAGCTCCTACGGTCCGGAGCTGACGCGTGAGGCGATCGCGATCCTGCGCGCGCTCGGGACGCCGCTGCTGATCCACCAGCCCTCGTATTCGCTGCTGAACCGCTGGATCGAGCACCGGCTGCTGGACGTGCTCGAGGAGGAGGGCGTCGGCTGCATCGGCTTCGGGCCGCTCGCCCAGGGTCTGCTCACCGACCGCTACCTGGGTGGCATCCCGGCGGACTCGCGCGTGCGTACCGGGGTCAGCTTCGATGAGAAGCTGCTTACTCCCGAGAACCTGGAGCGCGTCCGGGCGCTTGACTCGATCGCCAAGCGCCGCGGCCAGACACTCGCCCAGATGGCGCTCGCGTGGACGCTGCGCGACCCACGCGTCACCTCGACGCTCGTGGGGGTCTCGAGCCTGCAGCAGCTGGAATCCAACCTGCACGCGCTTGAGAACCTCGAGTTCAGCGCCGAGGAACTCGCCGAGATCGACCACCACGCCCAGGATGGCCAGGTCAACTTGTGGGCGGGGTCGTCTGCCGTCAAGCCGGATTGACGAGGCTGTTGAGGTTGGTTGACCGGGGCTGAAACCGGGTGCCAGTGCACCAGCACGCTCAGCTGTGCAGATCTAAGCGGTGCGCGACGGCGACGGTGTATACGGCCCGCAGAGACAGTACCGGCCGAGGCTCATTGAGCGCGGTCGAGCTACTCTCCTCCTCGAGATCGTGCACTCCCTGATCGTTACAGCTGATGCGGTTGGTGACGCCCCGTCCTGGCTGGATGCCCCAGTCCACCGCGCCTGGGTTACAGCGCAGGCGATGAGCCTATGGAGCTTCTTCAGGGCCAGCATGGGTCCCGACGGCTGGTGGGTTGAGCTCGACGACGACGGTCGTGCCCTGCCAACCGGCTGCCCGCCCAGCTTGGCCCCGCGCCAGAACCTGCTGACCGTGGCGCGGATGACGCACTCCTACGCGCTCGGCGAGCTGCTCGGCGTTCCGGGGTGCGCGGCGATCGTCCAGAGCGGACTGGAGGCGCTGTGGCAGCGTCATCGTGACACGGTGCACGGCGGCTACGTCGAAGGCCTGGGTCGCGTGGGGCCCGACGACGGAACCAAAACACTCTACGGTCACGCGCATGTGATCCTGGCTGCGAGCAGCGCACTGGTCGCTGGCCATGATGACGCCCGGGCCCTGCTGGCTGACGTCCTGGCTGTCCTTGATGAGCACTTCTGGTCAGAGGAGGACGGTGCCGGCTCCGAGGCCTATGACCGCGAGTGGCGCGAGCTTGAGGCCTACCGGGGGGCGAACAGCAACATGCATCTCTGCGAGGCGCTGCTCGCCGCGGCCGAGGCGGCCGAGCGCCCCGAGCTTGTGGCCCGCGCGGATCGGCTTGTGCGTCGCTTCGCGGGCGGCTTCGCGCCTGCCCACGATTGGCTGCTACCAGAGCACTACGCGCCAGACTGGCGGGTTCTGCTGGACTACAACGCGCAGCGGCTGGACGATCCGTTTCGACCCTACGGCGCGACCCTCGGTCACTCGCTGGAGTGGGCGCGGCTGGCGCTGGCGGTGCAGCTGGCCAGCGGCACGAGCGACGCTCGCCTGCTCGAGGTGTCTGAGGCCCTCTTCGGTCGTGCGGTGGCGCTGGGTTGGAGTGATGAAGTCGGTGGCCTGCCCTACACAGTCAACTGGGACGGAACCACGGCCAACCCGGACCATTACTTCTGGCCCGTGGCGGAGGGCATTGCCACCAGCTCATACCTGTTTCGCATAACTGGCAACCCGGTCTATGAGACCTGGTACCGGCGCTTCTGGGAGTTCGCTGCCACGCATCTGATAGACCACCAGCGTGGTGGCTGGTTTCCGCTGCTGGACGCGCACAACCGCCGCAAGGTCCACCCGTGGTACGGCAAACCGGATGTCTATCACTCGCTTCAGGCCTGTCTGCTACCGATCATGCCGATGGCCAGCAGCGCCGCCGGTGCGGCGCGGATGGGCGCTGAGCAGCGCCGCTGACGCTAGGCCGAGAGCGGCGCCACACCGTCGCTCGCGCGCGCGTAGCTTGGCGGATAGACGGTCTTCCCGAGCACCGCAAAACGGCTTGCCCCGCCTGCGGCTGGAATGTTGTTGGCCAGCAGTCGGCGCGTGGCAAAAGCGAGCGTCGCGAACTTGACGGCCTCCTTGTATTGAGGGGGGATGCCGTACTCGCCCGAGCTTGCAAGTCGCATGTGCGGCGGTAGCTCTTCCTGGGTCATCGCAAGCAGGGTCAAGTTGCGCACACCACCGCCGCTCGCGATCACTACCCCGATCTCCTCGACGCGTGGGATGAAGCGCGTGATCGCGAGCGCAATCGACCATGCTGTGAAGCGGGTGAAGGTCGCGACTATGTCCTGCGCCTTGAGATGTGCATGCCGGTCGATGACGGCGTCTGCGTAGCTGGCGCCAAAGTCCAGCCGCCAGGCGGACCGCGGTGGCTTGCGGTCAAAGAAGGGGTGCGTTTTGAGTTCCTGCAGCAGGCCGCCGTCCACAGCTCCGGCGGCCGCGGTTTCACCGTCGAGGTCATAGGGCTTGCCATACAGGCGACCCATTGCGTGGTCAATCATGACGTTGCCCGGGCCGGTGTCAAAGGCCATCATCTCCGATCGATCGGAGCTGGCCAGCTGGATGTTGGCGATACCACCGATGTTCAGCGTCAGCGTGCGGCCGAGGTCGCGGAAGGCGACAAAGTCGAGGTACTGCATGAGCGGCGCCGCGTTACCGCCGAGCGCGTGGTCTGAGGGCCGAAAGTTCCAGACGACCGGAATGTCGCAGTGCGAAGCGATAATCGCTGGCTCGCCAATCTGCAGGCCGCAGGGATAGGGTCCGTTCAGCCAGCGCCCAACGATGTCGTCGTCGGGAACCTCGCTGTAGCGCTCCCGCTCCGGTGGCTCCTGGTAGATCGTCTGTCCGTCGACGCCGATCACATCGACCTCTGAGGCGGTCAACCGCTCCTGGTCAAGCAGCTGTTTGGCAGCATCGGCGTAGACGGCGCCCGCCACGTAGTGAAGCCGTGTGAGCTCAAAGATGCTGAGCTCGTTGGCAAACGCCTTCAGCACCTGGCTGGCGACGCTTGCGGGCCAATCGCGCGTGGTTCCCGCCACGAACCGTGGGCGGGTTGGGTGCCCGTCCCGTCCAAGCTCGATCTCGACCAAGGTGGCGTCGATGCCGTCAAACGAGGACCCAGAGTTCAGACCGATAGCAAGTGGCATGCGCTCTCCTCTTCCTGCGTGGTTGATTGGTGGACAGTCCAGTCGGCGACGGGCTCGGGTGCACAGCTGGAGCGGGTGCCGTGCCACGCAACCGGAGGGCTACCGTCGCTGGGCCAGCACGCCTCCGCGGGCTCGACCGTTCGTCTGCCGGGACGCGCGTCGCCCTGAATCGACCGCCCTGCTGATCGAAGCTGGCGGGACGATCCTGCGTGACCACGACTCACCGCGTCGGCCGGATCTCGCCTGAGCCCCTGACGCGCAGAGTCATGTCGATGGTCTGGGCGCTGGGCTCAGACCTGTCGCCATCCAGGCGCGCAAAGATGCGTTCGCAGGCCAACGCGCCGAGCGCCTGCGGGTCTTGCGCCACGACCGTGGTCGCGGGCTCGAGCAGATCCGCGAGCATGAAGTCATCGACCCCGACAAGCGCGACCTCGTGCTGGCGTCCCATCGATCGCAACGCACGGATCGCGCCGACGGTGACCATGTTCTGGCTCGTAAACAGCGCGGTCGGCTGATGCTCGTCGAGCAGCTCGCGGGTTGCGCTGAGCGCAGCGTGTTCGACGTGGAGGCCCCAGCGGACGAGGTCCTCGTCGAGCTCGATGCCGGCCTCGCGCAGGGCGCTCCTGTATCCCTCAAATCGTCGGGCCGCGGTCTGGATCGAGGAGTTGTCGCCGAGGAACGCGATACGCCGGTGCCCGTGCTCGATCAGGTGGCGGACGCCCGCCTTGGCCCCGGCGACATTGTCGGACAGGACGGCATCGGCCGCCAGGCCACGGGGTGCCCGGTCAATGCACACGACCTGCAGGCCAGAGCGCTGCTCCAGGGCCAGGTAGCTCTGGTCGTCGCCACTGGGCATCACGAGCAGGCCGTCCACGCGGCGCGATATCAGTGCGTGCGCGAGCGTGCGCTCGCGCACCGGGTCTTCGTCGACCGAGCCTGCGAACACGGCGAAGCCGCGGCCGACGGCTGCGTCCTCGATCGCCCGATGCACGGTTGAGGAGAATGGGTTGGCGACGTTCTCAAGCAGCACGCCCAGCGTCCGTGTGCGCCCGTCGCTGCTGCGCAGGCTCCGAGCAGTCAGGTTGGGTCGGTAGTCCAGCGCGCGGCTGGCGCCGTGAACGCGTTGCGCAAGATCCTCGGCCACGCTCGGCTCGCCGTTGATCACGCGTGAGACCGTCTTGACACTGACCCCAGCGAGCTGTGCCACGTCACGCATCGTGGGTCGCGCTCTGGTGCTCACGGCCGCCGCGCTACCAGACTCGCGCGTTGCGGCGACCGTCGTATCCAAGGTGGTCATGGGCACGCATCATATCTGGCGACTTCGTCCACATGGATTCGCTTGACAACGTTATCTCAGCGGGTGTACCTTTCCTGGGCCAACGTTGTCTCAAGCAGCCCAGCTGCAAACGCAATGGGCTGGAGGGCGCGTTAGTCGTGTGCTCCGAGCTTTGGTGGGAGCGTTGGCGCAGTGGTCGGATCTGGACTGCACGGGAGGAGGGAGAGCAAGCAGACACGCGTCGAAAACTGACATGCACTGCCGGCCATGAGCTCGGGCCGCACGCGTCGGCCTCGGTCCAGGCGTCGGCGCGCGCGGGCCGCCTCTGCTCGTACTGGCGGTCAGCGTGGGTGGCGGTGATCTGCGCGAAGCGCAGCTGCGGTGACCAAGCCGCGGGGGCGGTCGGTCTGATCGCCGATCGAAGCTCTTCGCGTCCGCAAGGCGGCCAGCTCGCTCGCCCGTAGGCACGTTGTGTTCGCCCGCCGGGGCATGTCGAGAAAAGCTTGCCGACCGCATCGATCGGGTAGCTGAACTTGAGAACAACGGGGCCGCATCGTTAGCGGGATTGTGCGAGCGCAGGACAACTGAAACAACACAAGCAAAAATCAGGGGAGAGGAATGTCTCACTTAAGTCGAAGGATCATTGCTGGGCTCGTGGGGAGCATCGCCGTCTTGGCGGCGCTGGCGGCTGTGCTCGTGTCAACGGCCAGCGGGGCCTCACACAAGGCCTCACACAAGAAGTTCACGATCGCGCTGGTTCCGGGCGACTCGACGGACCCGTTCTACCTGTCGATGCAATTTGCCGGCAGAGCGGAAGCTAAGAAGCTGGGCATGAACTTCATCTGGCAGGGGGCGTCGGCGTTCTCGCCCGAGGCGCAGGCTCCGGTCCTGTCGGCGCTGCTCGCCAAGCACCCAAGCGCGCTGCTCGTGGCACCAACGGACCCGAACGCGCTCACCTCGATTCTCAAGCAGTACAAAGCGGCGCACATCCCGATCATCACGGTCGACACGACGATCAACGACAAGGCGATTCTGTCCGCGCGCATCACATCCAACAACGCCCAGGGTGGAGCTGCTGCCGCCGACGCGTGTGCCAAGGCCATGAAGGGAACCGGTGCGGCGGCTGTGATCTACACCACGCCCGGGACCACCACGACCAACGCCCGTGGACAGGCCTTCGTCGCCGAGATGAAGAAGAACCACCCCAAGATCAAGGTCTACACGGAGTTCGACAACAACACCGAGTCGACGGCGACCAGCCAGGTGAGTTCGCTGCTGCTCGCCCACTCCAACCTGAAGTGCGTCTTTGGCACCAACGACTATGCGGCTGAGGGCGCGGCGACGGCCGTCGACTCCGCCCATGACAGGTCGAAGGTCACCATCGCCGGCTATGACGCCGAGCCGCAGATGGTCACGCTGCTGCGCAAGGGCACGATCGACATCATCGTCGCCCAGAAGCCTGCGATGGAAGCGACGATCGCGGTTCAGGACGCGTACGACGTGCTCACCGGCAAGGCGAGCAAGGTCAAGAAGTCGGTGCAGCTGGCCAACGTCATCATGACGAAGTCCAACATCAACCAGCCGTCGATCAAGAAGTGGATCTACAAGTCCTAAGGAGCTGGGTCAACAAGTGAGTGAAAACCGCTCTCAGGCGAACCTCGCGAGCCCCGACGCCTCAGGCGTCGGGGCTGACCCGCCCATCGTGGAGTTGAGGAACGTCGGCAAGCACTACGGGCGCATCACAGCCCTCAAACACGTGAGCTTTTCGATCCGCAAGGGCGAGGTGGTCGCCCTCGTAGGGGACAACGGGGCCGGCAAGTCCACCCTGGTCAACATCATCGCCGGGGCGCTCGCGCCGTCTGTCGGGGAGCTGCTGATCGAGGGGGAGCCGATGCGCTTCAGGAGCGCAAACGAGGCAAGGCAGATGGGGATAGAGACGGTCTATCAAGACCTGGCGCTGGCCAACGACGTACCAGCCTGGGCCAATCTGTTCCTCGGCCGTGAAATCAAGCGGCGTGGTCCATTGGGCGCGCTCGGCTGGCTGGACAAGAAGGCGATGATCGGTGCCGCGGATGAGGCGCTGGGCCGCACAAAGATCCGTATCAAGTCAATTGAGGCCAAGTGCGGCGCCCTATCGGGCGGTCAACGGCAGGCCGTCGCGGTGGCTCGGGCGATCAACTGGGGCTCACGCATGTTACTGATGGACGAGCCGACGGCGGCGTTGGGAGTGGAGCAGCAGCACCAAGTGGGAGTGCTGATCCAAGCGGTGCGAGAGGAGGGGACGCCGGTGCTCCTGGTCAGCCACAATCTGCCCCAGGTCATGGCAGTCTCCGACCGCATCCTGGTCCTCTTCCATGGCCACCTGGTCAAGGAGCTTGCCACCGCCAGAACGACGACTGACGAGGTAATCAAGTGGATCACCGGAGCTGGGCTAGTTAGGCAGGCGGCATCATGACAACAGATCAGACACCTGAAACCCGGCCCGAAGACCAGGCGATGGAAGATATCGGGGCGCTGCTCGGGGAGACCAACGACGACTGGAGCGACGCAGACGACGATGCGGAGCGAACGCCATCCAACCTGATGCGCCTGCTCGGCTTCCTCGCCAAGGGCGAGGGCGGATGGTGGACGTTCGGCGTGCTCGTGTTCATCTGCGTTGTTTTTGGCGTGCTTGCTCCGGATTTCTTCTCCCGGAGCAACTGGGTTGCTACATCCGAATACGCGGTCGAGTACCTGATGCTGGCACTCGGCGAGACGTTTGTGATCGCGACCGGCGGGATCGACCTGGCCTGCGGTGCTGTCCTGGGCTTCTCCGGAATGCTTTCGGCGGTGGTGATGCAGAGCATGCTCGGCGGGCATGCTGACACGTTGCTGATCACCGTGGTCGGGGTTGTGGTGGCGATCGCAACCGGGGCGGCGATCGGCCTGTTCAACGGGTTCATGGTGACGAAGGCCAAGCTGACGCCGTTCATCGTGACGCTGGGAACGCTGGGTATGGCGACTGGTGGAACCTACCTGCTTGACAACGGCAATCAGGTCAGCAACCTGCCGCCGCAAATCGCGACGCTTGGTACCACCATCTGGCTGAGCGGCTGGCTACCGGTCATCTTCGTCGTTGCTGCCGTGTTTGCGATTGGAGCCTCGGTGCTTTTGTCCAGGACGCGGTTCGGCATGTGGACCTACGTTGTTGGTAGCAACCCACTGGCGGCCCGCCGTGCGGGCCTCAAGGTGGATCGCCACCTGATCAAGGTCTACATGCTGTCCGGGATGCTGGCGGGCGTTGCGGGTGTGCTCGTGACGGCCAGGTTCACGATCGCAAGCCCGATCGCGGGCGCAAACGACGAGCTCGACGCGATCGCGGCGGTGGTCATCGGCGGCGCGAGCCTGTTCGGTGGCAACGGGACCATCCTGGGCACGACGATCGGGGTGTTCGTCGTATCGATCCTGGTGACCGGTCTGGTGCTGGTCAACGTGCAGCCGTTCTGGCAGCAGGTGGCGGTCGGAGCGGTGCTGCTCAGCGCAGTCATGCTGGATCAGCTGAGACGGCGACTGGCGGTGGCCTGACGCGCTGCCCGCGTGGCTTTGGCCACGCGGGCAGATGGGACGGGCATGGGCAGACGGCCCGTCCCACCAGGCGCGATCTCCGCAGGCACGGTGACTGGCGCGGGCGGCGCGGCGGCGCGAGGACCGCGAGCATGACGATGGTCAATGTGGTTGACAGCCGACAGCAGAACGGAGGAGATGAGATGTTTGGCGGCATCGAAGCCGGCGGCACCAAGTGGATCTGCGCGTTGGCCGACAGCCATGGCAAGTTGGTCGAGACAACGACCTTTCCGACAAGCAGTCCGGCGGCCACGCTGGGCGCCGCGATCGCCTTCTTCCAGGAGCGCGGGCCGGTGGACGCATTGGGTGTCGTGGCTTTTGGGCCGGTCGACCTGCGGCGTGACTCTGCGACATATGGACACATAACCAGTACGCCAAAGCCGGGCTGGCGAGATACCGACGTGCTCTCGCCGCTGGCACGCGCCCTGAGGGTGCCGATCGGCTTTGATACCGATGTCAACGGTGCTGCGCTGGGCGAGTGGTGTGCGGTCGCCGAGCGCAGGCCGAGCACCCTTGCCTACGTCACGGTGGGGACAGGTGTGGGCGCGGGCGTGGTCGTCGGCGGAGTTCCACTCCACGGGCTTCTGCACCCCGAGTTCGGTCACGTGCGGATCCCCCACGATCACGTCCGTGACCCGTTTACGGGGTCGTGTCCGTTTCACGGTGACTGTCTTGAGGGCCTGGCGTCGGGCGTCGCTCTCGAAGCGCGCTGGGGAGAGAGGCCAGCAGAGATTCACGAGTCGCGCGCGTGGGATCTGGAGGCGGAGTATCTTGCCCTGGGGCTGATGAACCTGATCTGCGTGCTGTCGCCGCAGCAGATAGTCCTCGGGGGCGGGGTGAGCAAGCACGCAGGTCTCCTGGAAGCAACACGGCAGCGGCTATGCGGCCTGGCGTCCGGCTACTTCCAGGCGGCCGAACTGCTCACGGCGAGCGGCGTGGCGGCGTACGTCACGGCGCCACGGTTGGGTGACTACTCCGGAGTGAGCGGGGCAATTGAGCTCGCGCGTGGTGCCGCCGGATAGGAGCGAGATGCCTCTGCCACCTGACCCGAGGCTTGTCGGCAGCCTGGTCAGGTGCTCGCGCAACCTCGCGAACACGGCTGGCGCAGCGAGCGGGTCGCTGGCCTGGTGGGCAGTGATTGCGCCGCGTGCGGCCCGAACTGCCGCTGGGTCTGGCGCATGACCGAGGGTCACGTCTGCGGACACCGCAAGTGTTACTTGGCGCTCATGGCTGACAGCGTCGCCGCAGTGCGAGTCCGTCACCCCAGCTTCTGGGCACCAGCCGTGTCGATGAACCATCCACACTCCGGACCGGGCCGCGGGCCTGGACCCGCCATCGGTGGCCGTCCAATTGTCACGCCACGGAAAGACTTCAGGATTCTGCTTGACAACGATGTCTCGCTCGCATAGCATTGGATCGATCTATTAGATCGATCTACGGCGAGACGAGACAGGATTACGGTGGCATGAGCCGCAGCGAGAACACCCGGGTTGCGGCCCGGGTTTCCGGGTGCGCCCGGCGGGCACGCTGTGACGACCGCGAGTCGAGCAGTGAAGGTGTCGGCACGGCATCGACTCGAGCCCCGTTGCATTCGCATCTGAATCACCGTGGTCGGGGCGCTCATTGCGGTGAGGGGGGTCTCATCGTCAGTCGGCGCAACCTCGAAGCTGTCAAACGCCCTTCATCGAAACTCGTCGACCGCGATCGTCAACTGTTTATTGCTCGTGGCGGTCCGCTCCGGGAGCTGGATCTCTCGGTCGGTGCTGCTGGCGGCTTCGTCCGGGTCACGGTGTCTGTCGCGCGGGCCGATCGCGGGCTGGCGCTCGCAAGCATCGCTCGGTTGATGTGGGGCGTGGTCGGCGCGCCTCTGGGGGGAGTGCTGACGCCCACGGGGCGTGTCGCTGCGCTGGTGAGGGCCCTCGCCATCGCCAGCCCGGCGGCCGACACGAGCGTGGTTCGCTTGGACGAGGTCGATGCCCGCGTGCCGGTGAGTTGGCGGCCCGTCGGGATGGGGAAGCGTGCTCTGGCGGGCGCCTACGCACGAGCCGAGATCGATCACGCGACACCGATCGCCGAGCTCGCAACGAGGATGCCCTATGCCGCCTGACCAGCTCGCGGTCTCCGGGGCTGCTGAGTCCCCGTCGCGGCGCAGCGGCAGGCGACGAGCGACGATGAAAGATGTTGCCGCTCACGCCGGCGTCTCGCGGGCCACAGTCTCGTTGGTGGTACGTGACAGCCCGCAGATCACAGCCGAGACGAAGGCTCGCGTGCGGCAGGCGATGGAAGGGATGGGCTACGTCTACGACCATCGTGCGGCGGCGATGCGTGCGGACCGTACGATGACCATGGGCCTGGTCGCGACCGACGTGCGCAACCCATACTTTGCAGAGTTGACCATGGCGCTTCAGACACGTCTTCAGGAGGCGGGCTTCGCCTTGATCACGGGCTATAGCCTGGACGACCAGGAGCGGGAAGCGCGCCTGCTTGAGGTCATGGTCCAGCGCCACGTCGATGGCGTCTTCGTGATTCCCTCCAAGACCACCACATCGGACGCTCTCAACCGGTGGTTGCTGACCTCGGGGACGCCGCACGTTCTGATCGTCCGTCCGATCCAGGATCACGAGGCCGACTACGTCGCTGCTGACAACCTGCGTGCCGCCACTCTGCTCGGCGATCACCTCGCGGCCGAAGCGTGCGAAACGGTCGCGTTTCTGGGAGGCCCGCCGCAATCGACAGTGCGCAGCGACCGCGAACGCGGGCTTACCGAAAGCCTGGGCGCGCACGGGATCGAGTTTGACCGGGCGCTTTCGATCGCGTCCACGGCCGACCGCTCCGGGGGCGTGCGAGCGCTCAACCAACTGCTGGCCGACTCACCGCTGCCGGATGCGATCGCCTGCTACAACGATGTCGTCGCATTTGGTGTCATGGAGGAACTGCGCCGACACGGTTTTGAGCCCGGTCCTGACGTGGCGGTGGGGAGCTTTGACGACCTCTACGAAGCCGAACTGAACCAGCCGCCGCTGACGTCAGTCGCGACCTATCCAGCGCGCGTTGGCCACGAGGCGGCACGGATTCTGATCGAGCGGCTCGACGACCCAGACGCGGCGGCCGAGCAGGTTCTGATCTCACCGCGTCTGTCGGTGAGAGAGTCAACCACCACGCGCCGGCGAGCCACGACTTCGCGGGAGATCAGGTCATGACCGGCCTCAGATGGGGACTGATCGGCGCCAGCGACATTGCGAGCACCCGCATCATCCCGGCACTGCGCCGTGTGGGGCAGGAGCCGCTCGCGGTGCTCAGCAGCTCGGCGGAGCGCGGGACCAGGTTTGCGGTCGAGAACGATGTCCGCCTGAGCTACACCAGCCTGGACGCGATGCTTGGCCGCGACGATATTGATGCCGTCTACATCTCCACGACCAACGAGCTGCACGCCCAGCAAGCGATCGCGGCCGCTGTCGCGGGTAAGCATGTGCTCTGCGAGAAGCCGCTCGCAATGTCCATCGCGAACGCTCAGGAGATCATCGCGGCGTGCGGCCAGGCCGGCGTGGTGCTCGCCACCAACCATCACCTGCCTGCGGCCGGCACCCACCGAAGGATCCGCGAGCTCGTCGCAGAGGGCGCAGTGGGCAGACCGCTGGCGGTCCGTGTCTTTCACGCGGTTAAGCTGCCCGCCCGGCTTGCGGGCTGGAGGCTCGACAACCCAGAGCGTGGGGGAGGCGTAATCCTCGACATCACCAGCCACGACGCGGCCGCCGTTCACGCACTGCTTGGAGTCCGCGCGCTTGAGGTGTCGGCGATCTCATGCTCACAGGGCTCCTGGGGGGCCAGCGCCGAGGACGCGGTAATGACGGTGATGAGGTGCCCGGAGGACCTTCTGGTCCAGACACACGACGCGTTCACCGTCGGCTATGCAGACACTGGCCTGGAGGTGCATGGCACCGACGGATCGATCATCGCGCGCGGAGTGATGACCCAGGATCCAGTGGGAACACTGCACCTGCGTGATGCCAAGGGCGAGCGTGAGATAGCACCCCGTGACCGTGACGACCTCTATGAGGTCACACTCAGGGCCTTTCAGGAGGCTGTGCGGGGACAGGGGGTTCCCATAGTTGACGGTCACGCCGGGCTCCAGGCCTTGGCGGTGGCGCTGGCTGCCAAGGAAGCTGCGCAGACCAGCCACACCGTGTCCGTTGATGCGGTGCTCGCAGGCCAACAACCGCACAATGGATAAGGAGGGCCAATGCGGATGATCCCAATCCTCACGGCGCCGGAGGCAGGTGCCCTGATCGGCGACGGCGCGCTGGTCACCGTCAGCTCGTCATCAGGTCTTGGGTGCCCGGACGCCGTGCTGCGCGGGATCGGTGAGCGGTTCGCGGCCACCGGCTCGCCCAAGGGCATCACGACAGTGCACCCGATCGCGGCCGGTGACATGTTCGGGATCGCGGGCATCGACCATCTCGTCAAGCCGGGCCTGTTGCGCCGTACGGTCGCCGGCTCCTACCCAAGTGGCGCGTCCTCGCAGGCGCCGCCGCGGGTTTGGCAGGCCATAGAGGCAGGTGAGATCGAGGCATACAACCTCCCGTCAGGAGTTCTCTTTCAGATGCATCGGGCAGGTGCCGCCGACCAGCCTGGGGTCTTCACCAAGATCGGTCTGGATACCTTCGTCGATCCGCGCCAACAGGGTGGCCGCATGAACGCGCAGACGCCGGCCGCGATCGTCAGCGTGCGCGAACTTGACGGTGATGAGTGGCTGTTCTACGAAGCGATCCGTCCTGACGTCGCGATCATTCGGGCCACCACGGCTGACGAGTGGGGCAACCTCTCCTACGAAGACGAAGGCTCTGTGCTCGGCGCGCTCGACCAGGCCTACGCCGCGCACAACAACGGCGGGATTGTCATCGCCCAGGTAAAAAGGGTCGCCGCCGGCGGCACGCTCGCACCCCAGGCGGTGCGCGTGCCGGGGATCCTCGTGGACGCGATCGTCGTCGACCCCGACCAGCTGCAGACCACCGGCACGGCATACGACCCAGCGATCAGCGGCCAGATTCGCCGATCGCTCGCCACGCTGGAGAACGTTCATTGGTCTATCGAGAAGGTGATTGCCCGACGCGCCGCCATGGAGCTGGGCGCGCACGAGATCGTAAACCTCGGGTTCGGCATCTCGGC
Source organism: Actinomycetes bacterium (assembly GCA_021810705.1). Classification (GTDB taxonomy): domain Bacteria; phylum Actinomycetota; class Thermoleophilia; order Solirubrobacterales; family Solirubrobacteraceae; genus Palsa-465. The sequence continues at coordinate 7,832 of JAJZID010000002.1, read as the reverse complement.
GTTGATACCCAGGATCCTCGTCGAGGAGGGTATGGACGCAGCCATCACGTGGGTGATCGAGCAGGGGGCCGTCGGCGGACTGCCGTTGACGGGTATGGCGTTCGGCTGTGCCGTCAATCCGCAGGCGCTGATGCCAAGCATCGACCAGTTCACGCTGCTCCAAGGTGGGGGATTTCATCATGCGATGCTGTCGTTTCTGGAGATTGACCGGGCCGGCAACGTCAACGTTCACTACCTTCCGGGCCGGCGTCATGTGACCGCCGGGATCGGCGGATTCGCCGATATAGTCGCAAACGCCCCGAGGATCGTGTTCAGCGGGATGTTCACCGCCGGCGGTGCCGACGTCCGGGTCGGGGACGAAGAGGTCACGATCCAAACAGACGGTCGGCACACAAAGCTCGTCGAACAGGTCAGAGAGATCAGCTTCTCCGGCAAACGAGCTCTCGAGACCGGGCAGCACGTCGTCTATGTGACGGATCGCTGTGTGATGGAACTGCGTCCGGAAGGCGTCACCGTCACCGAGGTGTTCCCAGGCATCGATCTGCGTGCCGATGTGCTGGAGCGCGCTGACTTTGAGCTGCGAGTGGCCGAGAACCTCCGTGAGGGCGATCGGCGCCTGTTCAGGCCAGAGCCGATGGGTCTGGAGCTGACCGACGCCGGGCGCCCGGATGCAAATGTTCAGGCCTGACGCAACACCGGCAGGTGAGGCGTGAGTATCACCAAAAGAAGGCAGCGACCATGAATGGTTCCGAGTTTGACTACATCGTTGTTGGCGCCGGAGCGGCTGGGTGCGCGGTCGCCAACCGACTCTCCGAGGATTCCTCCACGCGCGTCCTGCTGCTCGAGGCTGGTGGACGGGATCTCTCGCCGCTGATCCATGTCCCAGTTGGCTTCACCAAGCTCACCAGTCCAAGCGTGAACTGGGGGTTTGAGACGGCGCCTCAGGCTCAGCTCGACGGGCGCAGAATGTGGTATCCGCAGGGCAGGACCCTAGGCGGCAGCACCTCGATCAACGCGATGATCTACATCCGCGGCCAAGCCCAGGACTACGACGGCTGGCGCGATGCCGGGAACCCCGGCTGGGGTTACGACGATGTGCTGCCCTTCTTCCGGAAGGCTGAGCACAACGAGCGCCTTGCCGACGACTATCACGGCAATGACGGACCGATGAACGTCACAGAGCAGATCGAGTGCAACCTGCTCACAAGGGCTTTCGTTCGCGCCAACCAGGAACTTGGGCTGAGCTTCAACCACGACTTCAACGGCGCCACCCAGGAGGGAGTCGGCTTCTACGACGTCACCCAGCGCGATGCCCGGCGCGAAAGCGCCGCCACCGCCTACCTGCGGCCCGCACGTGGGCGGCCCAACCTCACGATCCACACGAACTCGCTTGCGACGCGCATCCAGGTGAGCGGCGGTGTTGCCAGGGGCGTGGAGTATCTGCATCGAGGCAGGGCCACGAAGGCAAGCGCGCGACGGGAGGTGATTCTCTCCTCTGGAGCGATCAACTCGCCGAGGCTTCTGCTGCTATCGGGTATCGGTCCTGCGGATGAACTGGGGGCGCTGGGAGTACGCGTGGTCCACGATCTGCCCGGCGTGGGCAAGAACCTGCAGGATCATATGGACGTGTACCTGACGGCGCACACGACGCCCGTCAGCTTCAATGAGTCCGACCGGCCCGACCGGGCAGCGCTCTACACGCTGGAGTACCTGATGTTCAAGAACGGCCCACTGACCGCATGCGTCTGCGAGGCCGGGGCGTTTTTGAAGAGCAGCGCCGAAGTTGAGACGCCGGACATCCAGATCCATTGTCTACCGGCATTTGTCATTGACCACGGCCGTCAGCGAGTCAAGGGGCACGGCATGACGATCAACACCTGCCATCTGCGGCCGCGGAGCATCGGCGAGGTGACGCTACGGTCGAGCAACCCTGCGGACATGCCGGTCATAAACCCGAATTTCCTGGCCGACCCGTACGACTGGAGGATTTCGCTCGCCGCCTTCCAATGGGGCCGCAGACTGCTGAGCTCCGAAGCGCTGAAGCCGTTCGTCCTCAGCGAGCACATGCCGGGTGCAAGCGTGCAGACCGAGGAGGAGATCCGCGCATACATCCGCAGGTGGGCTAAGACCGACTACCACCCGGTCGGCACCTGCAAGATGGGAAGCGACGAGCTCGCCGTGGTAGACACAGATCTCCGCGTGCACGGACTCGACGGTCTGCGCGTGATCGACGCGTCCATCATGCCCAAGCTGATCAGCGGCAACACCTCAGCCGCGTCCACCATGATCGGTGAGAAGGGCGCGCACCACGTACTTCACGGATCACTGGCTGCGGCGAGCGGCGGTGCGGCCAGATGAGTGACAGGACGCCAAGCGGCGTTGGTGAGGTGGAGCTCTCCGTCGACCCGGAGCGGCACATCGCGACGATCACGCTCAGCCGGCCAGCGAAGCTCAACGCGCTCACACCCGAGATGCTCGAGCAGTTGCGCACCGCACTGATCACGATCCAGACCACGAGCACCGAGGCCGTCGTCGTGCGCGCTGCACAATCCAAGGCATTCTGTGTTGGTGCGGACATTGAACGGTTTGCCGGTCTCGCTCCCACGGCGATGTGGCGCGACTGGACCAGACGCGGCCACGAGATCTTCGACACGCTGGCGCAACTGCACCAGCCGAGCGTCGCCGTGTTGGCCGGACATGCCTTTGGTGGCGGCCTCGAACTTGCTTTAGCTTGCGACTTTCGGATCGCCGCCGAGAATGTGCGCCTGGGGCTCCCGGAAGCAGGCCTCGGCACCGTGCCCGGATGGGGAGGGACTGGACGGCTGACAGCGCTGGTCGGTCCCGCGCGCGCCAAGGAGGTGATTCTCGCCGGACGCCACCTGGACGCCCAGACGGCGCTTGACTGGGGGCTGCTCACGCGAGTGGCCCCGGCCGCCGCGTTGGAGGCGGAGCTCGAGCAGCTGCTGGCCGCACTGACCAGCCGTGCCCCCGTGGCCGTCCAGCTTGCCAAGCAACTGATCGACAGTGCCGCGGTGGGTGGCCCAACAGCGCTGCTTGAGGCGTTGGCCGGCGGTCTAACCGCATCGACCGCGGACCTCGCGGAGGGTGTCGCCGCATTCCGTGAGCGTCGCGAACCAAGCTTCGGTGGGGACTGACGCCACCGTGGAGGTAACCATGATGAGGAGAGAACAGCCATGACAGCGGTGCAGAGACCGGCGGAACGCCGGATGATCATCGGTGGCCGCGACAGCGAGGCGACCGACGGCGCGCGCTTTGTCCGCGAGAGCCCTGGTGACGGTGAGATTGTCGCCTCCTACCCGCAGGCGACCGCTGAGGACGTGGACCGCGCCGTGAGCGCGGCGCGGGACGCTTTTGACAGCGGCCCGTGGCCGCACATGTCCGGTGCCGACCGGGCCGGCGTGCTTCACCGGGTGGGACAGCTGATCCGGCGTGACGCCACGCTGCTTGCGGAGCTCGAGGCTCTGGAGAGTGGAAAGCCGATCGCACAAGCACTCGGAGAGGTCGATGGCACCGCTGGTCTATGGGAATATGCAGCGACCGTCGCACGACACACATACGGTGATGCTCACAACGCCCTTGGGGCAAATGTTCTTGGGATCGTTGTAAACGAGCCGGTTGGGGTTGTGGCGATGATCACGCCCTGGAACTTTCCGGTCCTGATCATCAGCCAGAAGCTGCCCTTCGCGCTTGCGGTTGGCTGCACGGCCGTGGTTAAGCCCAGCGATCTGACGTGCGGAACGACCATCCATCTCGGTTCGTTGCTGCGTGAGGCCGGACTGCCTGACGGGGTCGTGAACGTGATAACCGGCGATGGCACACCTGGGGCCGCGCTGTGCCGGCATCCGGGTGTTGACATGATCTCCTTCACTGGCTCGACTGCCGTTGGGCGTGTCATCGCACGCGACGCCGGTGGTGACCTCAAGCGTGTCGAGCTTGAGCTCGGCGGCAAGAACCCGCAGATCATCTGCGCGGATGCCGACCTCGAGCGCGCGGCCGACGCGGTCGTATACGGCGCGCTCTTCAATCAGGGTGAGTGCTGCAACGCCGGCAGCAGGCTGTTGGTGGAGGAGGGTGTGTCCCAGGCGGTGCTGGCGCGCATCGCCGAGCAGATGGAGCAGGTGGTCGTGGGCGATCCACTTGATCCGGCAACGCAGGTCGGCGCGATCGCCAGCGAGGCCCAGCTTCGCAAGATCGAGGCGCTGGTCGAAGACGGCCGGGCCGCCGGTGCGTCGACGCTGGTTGGCGGGTCGAGGCTTCAGACCGAGCAGGGCTGCTTCTTTGAGCCAACCGTGTTCAGCTCGGTGCAGCCGGACATGCAGATAGCCCGCGAAGAGATCTTCGGGCCGGTGCTCTCGGTGCTCACGTTCAAGAGCCTCGACGAGGCGATCAGACTGGCGAACTCGACGCTGTATGGGCTGTCGGCAGGGATCTGGACCCAGGACCTTGACAAGGCGCTCAGGGCCGCCAAGGACATCCGTGCGGGGACGATCTGGGTCAACTCCTGGCTCGATGGGTTCCCAGAGCTGCCGTTTGGGGGGTTCGGTGCGAGCGGTGTCGGACGTGAACTCGGGCGACAGGCGGTCGCCGCGTTCACGGAGACGAAGACCATCCAGATCCACAGTGGCTGGCGGTCACCGTGGTCGACGGTCGGGCGGCGGGACGGATGAACTACCCGGTGCTCGCGGCGGCGCTGCCGCTCGTCGCGCCCACCCGCGTCGAGCCCCCAGACGGCTACGTCGCGGCAGCAGAGAACGCCTGGAATGTCGCAGAGACCAAGGTCCGCTCACTCATCCACCAGCACCCCGATCGATTCCCGCTTTACACCACCGGCGGCCAATGGTCGGTTCAAGGAGATGCCTGGACCAACTGGTGTGAAGGCTTTCTCGCGGGCGAGCTCTGGCTGCTGGCGGAGCGCACAGGCGACCCCGAGCTGCGTGCCCAGGCCGAGCGCTACAGCACCCTGATCGAGCCGCGCAAGACCGACCGAGAAGTTCACGATCTCGGATTCCTGTTCTGGTCAAGCTGGAAGCGGTGGTTCGATAGCGACGGAGATCCCAGGCTGGACGCCGTGGTCGTCGCGGCGGGAAGGACACTCGCGCTGCGCTTCAACGAAAAGGGCAGGTACCTCCGCAGCTTCCTGGCTGCCGACAGTCTCTTCATCGACATCATGATGAACGTGGGGGTCATCTTCTATGCGGCGTCACGCACAGGCGACAACGATCTTGCCCGCATCGCCCATGAACACTGCCTGACCACGCGGCGCCACCTGGTACGTGGCGATGGCAGCACGAGCCACGAGGGCATCTTCGCCCTCGATTCTGGCCAGTTTCTCAGGCAGACGACGCAGCAGGGCTGGCGAGACGATGGCTCGTGGGCGCGCGGACAGGCCTGGGCGATCTACGGGTTTGGGACCGCATATCGCTTCACCGGCGATCGACGGTTTCTCGCCACCGCCGCCGCCTGCGCGGACTTCTACATCGAGCGGACCGGCGAGCGGCTCATAGCACCCAACGACTGGGAGGAGCCCGAGCCGCCCCGACCCTTCGAAAGCTCCGCCGCTGCGATTGCAGCCGCCGGCATCTGGCAGCTCGCCTGTCTGATACAGGACAGCGCCAGGGCGATCAGCTATGGCCAGTATGCCCTGCGCATCCAGCTCCGCCTCCTGGCCCCCGACTTCCTCGCTGGCGAGCACGAGGAGTGGGAAGGGATCCTCAAGCACGGCACCTACCACGAGGCAAAGGGACTCGGGGTCGACGAGTCGGTCATGTGGGGTGACTATTTTCTCTTGGACGGCCTCGCAATGGTTGCGGAGACTCTCAGGTTGCCCTGGACGCGAGCGGTGGCGGTGGGCCCGCGATGATCGACCCATTCGGCAGTGACCAGCCGCCGGTCGTCGGTTCGCTGGACAGCGACCACATCGACTGCGACATAGCGATCATCGGCTCGGGGATGGGTGGAGCAACCTCAGCGTTCGCACTCAGAGACACCGGCCGCCGGGTGCTCGTCATCGAACGTGGTGACTTCCTTCCCCGTGAGGAGCAGAACTGGTCTGCGACGGCTGTCTTTGCGGAGAAGCGCTACAAGAACGCCGAGCTCTGGTATGACGGACGCACGGGCAAGCCCTTCCTGCCGGGAGTGCATTACTGGGTGGGTGGCAACACGAAGGTGTATGGGGCCTGTCTGCCACGCTTTCGTGTCGAGGACTTTCGCGCCATCCGGCACCCGGATGGGATATCTCCCGCATGGCCGTTTGAGTACAGCGAAATCGAACCCTACTACTGCCAGGCCGAGAAGCTGTACGGCGTCCACGGCAACGGCGAAGGCGACCCCACAGCTCCCTGGAGATCAGCCGACGCGCCATACCCCGAGCTTGAGCACGAGCCTGATCTGGTGGCACTTGCCGACTCGCTGAGCGCGCAGGGGCTTCACCCGTTTCATATGCCGATGGGTGTCGACCTGCGTCCCGACGGGCGCTGCATCCGTTGCCAGACCTGCGACGGGTACCCGTGCAGACTTGGCGCCAAAAACGATGCCGAGACCCGCGCCATCACACCGGCGCTCGAGAGCCCAACCGTCAAGCTGATCACGCGCACGCTCGTCAAGCGCATCAGCACAACCCCAGATGGTCGAATGGTCACGGAGCTGGAGGCGGTACGCGATGGGCGGGAGCTCAGGATCCGTGCCGAGCGCTTCATCCTTGCCGCCGGCGCGGCGAACTCAACCGCGCTGCTGCTGCGCTCCGGCTCCGCAAAGCACCCGGACGGCCTTGCAAACTCATCGGGGTTGGTCGGCACCAACTACATGGTGCACGCGAGCACATTCTTCATGGCTGTGGATCCACGGCGCACCAACCACGTCCAGTTCCAGAAGACCCTTGGCATCAACGACTGGTACCTGGGCAGTGATCGGGAATTCCCGCTTGGGAATGTGCAGATGCTCGGCAAGCTGAAGGCTCCGATGCTCAAGGAAGCCCGGCCATGGGCGCCGGACGCGGCGCTCAAATACATCGCGAACCACAGCGTAGACCTGTACCTGACCACTGAAGATGTCCCCAAGCCCGAGAACCGCGTCCGGCTTGACCGCAACGGGAAGATCTGGGTGGACTGGACGTCCAACAACCTGAGTTCCCACGCTGAACTGCTCAGGCGCGTCACCCGCACGATGAGGCGTGCTGGTTATCCGTTGATTTTGACTGAGCGGATGGGTATTGAGACCAACTCGCATATGTGTGGTACTGCGGTGATGGGTGAGGATCCTGGGAGGAGTGTGATCGATCGTGGTTGTCGTGCGCATGATGTTGGGAATTTGTGGTTGCTTGATAGTTCGGGGTTTCCGTCCTCGGCGGGTTTGAATCCGGCGTTGACGATTGCGGCGAATGTTTTGCGGGTTGTTGGTGGTGGTGTGTTTGATGGGTGAGCGGGCGGTTGGGTGTGTGGATGCGGGTTGGGCGGGGGTTTGGGGGCGGCTTGGTGCTGTTCGCATCCTGCCGTTGGTGAGCTTTGATGATGTGGAGCAGGCGGTTGCCACGGCGCGGGCGTTGATGCGGGGTGGGATCGATTGTGTTGAGGTCACGTTCCGGACGCGGGCGGCTGTTGAGGCGATCAGGGCGCTTTCGGTGCTTGACGGTTTGTTTGTTGCTGCGGGCACGGTGCTTTCGGTCGGTCAGCTTGAGCAGGCGAGGGTGGCGGGCGCGCAGCTTGCGTTGGCGCCGGGCAGCAACTTTGAGGTGATCCGGGCTGCATGCGCGTGTGGTTTGCCGTTTGTTGCGGGGGCGGGTACGGCTTCGGAGGTGGAGGCGCTGCGTCATTTTG
>JAJZID010000055.1 GCA_021810705.1 Actinomycetes bacterium | reverse complement strand
CGACCATGCTCGTCCCAGGTTACCCGGCTGCCGGATTGACTGCCACGGCAGCGGCGTCGGCGGACGAGACTCAGGCGAGTGTGCTGCGCGCCTGGTTTTCCGGGGTTGACAGCCAGGCAGGGCCTGGGCCGTGAGCGGCCTGCTCGTCGCCGGGGTTGCTGAGCGCACAGTTACGCAGCGACAGGCAGCCGCAGCCGACACAACCGGTCAGCTTGGCCTTCAGACGCTCGAGGTCTGAGATCTGCTGGTCGATCCGGGCCGTCCAGTCGCGTGAGACCCTGGCCCAATCGGCCTTGGTCGGAGTTCGGCTATCGGGCAGGCTCGCCAGCGCCGCGGCGATCTCCTCGAGGCTCAGGCCGACACGCTGGGCGGCGCGGATGAAGGCCACACGCCGCAGCGTGTGGCGCGCGTAGCGCCGCTGGTTGCCGGTGGTCCGCTCGGCGCCGATCAATTGCTTCTCCTCGTAGAAGCGCAGCGCCGAGGCGGACACCCCGGAGCGGGCCGACAGTTCGCCGACGGTCAACGTCGCAGGCAACCTCACAAACGTCTCTCCTTCACACTTGACTTCAACCTAACTTGAAGTTTTAGCATCGGAGCATGACCAGCACGATCACCGACGCCAAGCGTCATTACGGCTACCAGGACCTGCGCCGCCTGATGGCGCTCCAGACCGGAGACGAGAAACACGACGGCGCCTCCACCTCGACCCTGGATGTGCTCTGGGTGCTCTACGAGCAGATCCTGAACGTCGCCCCTGAGCGCGCCGAGGACCCGCGGCGCGACCGCTTCTACCTCAGCAAGGGCCACGGGCCGAGCGCCTACTACGCGGTGCTCGCCGCCAGGGGCTTCATCCCGGCCTCGTGGCTGAGCGGCTTCGGCGGCGTGGGCTCTCCGCTCGGCTATCACCCCGACCGCAACCTGATCCCCGGCGTGGAGATCTCCTCAGGCTCGCTCGGGCACGGCCTGCCATTGGCGGTCGGGACCGCACTCGGGCTCCGGGCGCAGGGCAACGACGCGCGTGTGGTGGTGCTTGTCGGCGACGCCGAGCTCGACGAGGGCAGCAACGCCGAGGCGATCGAGTTCGCGGGTGCCGCGGGACTGGCCGCGCTGAGCGTGGTCGTGGTCGACAACCACTCGAGCTCCTGGCCGTGGCATGGCGGTCTGGAGACCCGTTTTTCGGTGGCCGGCTGGCATACCGTCAGGGTCGACGGGCGTGACCACGCTGCGCTGGCGCGGGCGCTGCGCCGGCGGGAGACCGCGGCCGAACCAAACGTCGTCGTCGCGGACCTCAGCGAGCGCCAGCGGTGAGCGGCCCGTCGATGCGCGAGCAGTTCGCACAGACAGCCACGGGCCTGCTGGACGAAGACCCGTCGGTCGCGGTGCTGCTGGCCGACATCTCCGCGGGCCTGTTTGCCGAGGCAGCCCGCAGGCATCCGCAACGGGTGATCAACGTGGGCATCCGCGAGCAGCTGTTGGTGGACGCCGGCGCCGGCCTGGCGCTGTCCGGCATGCGCCCGATCATCCACACGTTCGCAAGCTTCCTGGTCGAGCGGGCCTTTGAGCAGATCAAGCTCGGCTTCGGTCACCAGGACGTGGCGGGGGTGCTGGTTAGCGCCGGTGCCTCCTATGACATGGCGCAGGCCGGCCGCACCCACCAGGCGCCGGGTGACGTGGCGCTGATCGACACGCTGCCGGACTGGGTCATCCACGTGCCCGGCCACCCGAGTGAGCTTGACAGGCTGCTGCGCGCGGCCGTCGGCGGCGAGCGGCCGGCCTACGTTCGTACCTCAACCCACCAGAACACCCGACCACAACCGATCGACGGACGCGGCCGCATGACCCTTGTGCGAGCAGGCTCGCGCGCGACCGTCGTGGCGGTGGGCCCGATGCTCGACGCGGTGCTCGCCGCGACCAGCGGCATGGATCTGAGCGTGCTCTACGCCGCCACCGTCAGGCCGTTTGACGCCGGCACCCTGCTGGCGACGCTCCAAACTCCGGATGTCGTTCTGGTCGAGCCCTACCTGGCGGGCACCTCGGCCCGCTGCGTGTCAGACGCACTCGCCCACCGGCGCCACCGGCTGCTCTGCCTGGGTGTGGCGCGGCGCGAGCTGCGCCGCTACGGGACCCCGGGCGACCACGACCGCGCCCACGGGCTGGACGCGGCCGCCCTGAGAGCCAGCCTGGATGCGTTTCTGAGCGCTCAGTGCGTCGGCGGGACCTCGCCGTCGTAGTACTCAACCTGGCCGTCGGCGGCGCGGAAGCGCCAGTGGTCTGACTCACTGGCAAAGACCCCGACCTTGCCGCCGTCGGGATAGACGCACACCGAAGGCTCCGCGGCCGAGGAGAACATCACCACGCGCGCGGCCTGCTGACCGTCGTTCCAGATGTTGTGGGCGCCGTCAGGACCGGAGGGGAAGCACACGAGATCACCGGCCCGCGCCGGCGCGACGCCCGCGGGCGTGCGCACCTGCACCTCGCCGACCATCACCAAAAGCCACTCCTCGACGTACTCGTAGTGGTAGGGGCAGAGCGTCTGGCCGGGCGGCAGCTCGTAGAGCTTCACGGCGAGCTCCTTGCCGCCGGCCGCCCTGCCGAAGGGCACCGCGGCGCAGTGGTAGCCGTCGGGGTCGCCATCCTCGTAGGCGCTTGAAAAGTCGGCTTCAAATGCGTTCGGTCTGGTCATCACCGGATCATCGCAGCACCCGCGCGCCAGCGCCATGACAAGCTTTGCTCAAGACGGCAGCAGGACCACCATGACCAACGAGCCCTCCCACCCCGAGCTTGTGCTGGCGCTGGCCCGCCGCCTGCGCGAGGTCGTGCTGCCCGAGCTCGGCTCCCACGCCGGCCGAGCACTCGACCCGGACAGGCCCGGCGGCGCCGGCGGCGACCTCACCTTCGCAATCGACGCGGCCGCCGAGGCGGCGCTCGCCGAGTTCGTCGCAGAACACGCGCCGTGGGCGGCAATCTACTCCGAGGACCGCGGGCTGGTCGCGCCCGACGGCGGCGAGACGCACGTGCTGGTGGTGGACCCGATCGACGGCACCCGCCCGGCGATGGCGGGCCTCGAGTCGGCCTGCGTGGCGATCGCGCTGGCACCGCTCGAGGGCGACGTGCGCATGTCCGACATCACCTGCGCCTGCGTGCTCGAGATCAAGACCGGCGACTGGTTTTTGGCCCGCCGCGGCGAGGGTGTGCTCTCCGATCGCGCACTCAGCCTCTCGGCCAACACCGCGATCGACACCATGTTCTGGGCCTACGGCTTCCGCGGACGGCCCGCGCGCCCCACCACCGAGCTGCTGGCAGAGCTGATCGACGCCTCTTCTGTGACCGGGGGAACCTTCGAGCTCGGCTCACAGGCCTTCGCGATGACACGCCTGACAACCGGCCAGCTGGACGCCGTGATCGAGGTCGGCTCGCGCATGATCGACGAGATCCCCGGCATGGAGCAGGAGTTCCGGCGAGTCGGGCGCGGGCAGATCCTCAACAACTCACCCTATGACCTGGCGGCCCCGTGGCTGTGCCTGGTGGAGGCAGGCGGCGTGGCGAGCGACGGCTGGGGGCGCCCGCTCGACGACCGACTGCTGCTCGGCAGCGGCCATGACTTCCAGATCTCCTCGATCTGCGCCGCCAACCCGAAGCTTCACGCGCAACTGGTGGAGGCGGTGGAGGACGGGATCGGACGCCTGCGGGCGCTGGCTCGGTGAGCGCTCGGATGCAAGACCCGCTGATCCTGGTCTCAAACCGCGGCCCGGTCACCTTCCAGCCGGACGGCAGTTCGAGACGCGGCACCGGCGGCCTGGTCACCGCGCTGATGGGCCTGGCGCGCCACCGCGACGTGACCTGGGTGGCTTCGGCGATGAGCGATGGTGACGTTGCCATGGCAGCCCGCCACGGCGGCCGCGCGTTCCCCGTGACCGGCACCGAGGGCACCCAGTACCGGGTCAAGCTCGTCGCCTCTGACCCCGAGGCCTACGACCGCTTCTACAACATCATTGCCAACCCGATGCTGTGGTTCATCCAGCACTATCTGTGGGACCAGTCAAACGCCCCCGACATCCGTCGCAACGAGACCGAGGCCTTTGAGTTCGGTTACAACATCGTCAACGAGGACCTCGCCCGCGCCGTGATCGAGGAGATCGACGGCATCCAGCGGCCGGTCGTGATGATCCACGACTACCACCTCTACACGCTGCCCGCGCTGGTCCGTCGCGCCCGCCCCGACGCGTTCATGACCCACTTCGTGCACATCCCCTGGAGCCAGTCTGACTCCTGGCGGGTGCTGCCCGCCGTGATGCGCGAGGAGCTCTACCGAGGCATCCTCGCCAACGACATCGTCGGCTTCCACACGACCTCCTACCGCCGCAACTTCCTGCAGTGCTGCGAGGACCTGCTCGGGCTCGATGTCGACCACAGCGCCGGCGTGGTCGAGCTCGACGGTCGCCGCGTCTGGGTGCGCGCCTACCCGCTGCCGATCGACGTTGCGGCCGTGCGCCGCGTCGCGGCGCGCCCGCGCGTGCGCGAGTTCGAGCAGGAGCTCCTGCGCCGCCGCCGCGACCACGTGATCCTGCGCGTGGACCGCGCCGACCTCTCAAAGAACGTGCTGCGCGGCTTCACGGCCTTTGACCTTTTCCTCGAGCAGCACCCCGAGTTCCGTGAGCGCGTCACCTTCATCGCCCAGCTGATGCCATCGCGCACCGACGTGGCCGAGTACGCGGAGTACCTGGAGCGGATCGAGGCGGTGGTGGCGCTGGTCAACCACCGCCACGGCTCGCCGGACTGGATGCCGATCCAGCTCAAGCTGCGCGACGACCTGGATGAGGCGGTCGCAGCCTACAAGCACTACGACGTGCTGATGGTCAACGCCATGTTCGACGGCATGAACCTGGTCGCCAAGGAGGGGCCGATGGTCAACGAGCGCGCCGGCGTGTCGATCCTGTCGGAGAACACCGGCGCGCACGAGGAGCTCGGTGAGTACGCGCTGTCGGTCAACCCGTTTGACGTGCAGGAGCTGGCCGACTCGATCCATGCGGCGCTGACGATGCCGGTGGCGGAGCGCCAGCGCCGGATTGCGGGGCTCAGGGAGCGGATCACCGCCCGCAACCCGGGGGACTGGATAGACGAGCAGCTGCGCGACATCCGTGCCAAGGAGCGCGGCGCGAGCGGCGAGTAGGAGGGGCGCGGGCCAGCGGGCCCGCGCCGACGTGTCAGTGTGAGGTGAGCTTTGCGCGCTGGCGCTCCGGCGCGATCCGGATCACGTTCCAGGCCAGGCCGAGCTTCTCCATGACGGCGATGATCGCGGCGGAGATGTCGAGCTCCCACCACTTCAGGCCGTGCACGGCCGAGCGCGGGAAGGCGTGGTGGTTGTGGTGCCAGGACTCGCCCAGCGAGAACGGCGCAAGCCACCAGACGTTGGTCGAGTGGTCATCGACGTCAAAGCGGCGGCGTCCGAAGATGTGGCAGACCGAGTTGACCGACCAGGTGACGTGGTGCACGAAGAAGATGCGCACCAGACCGCCCCAGATGAAGCCCTCGAGCGCACCCTTGGCGGTGAAGCCCGCGAGCGCGAAGCCGGCCAGTGTGGGGATCAGCAGCGTGAGCGCCACCATCAGCGGGAACATGCGACCGATGCGGCGCATCGCCCGGTCCTCGTAGAGGTCGGCGGCGTACTTCTTCCAGTCAGACTGCCCCTGGGTCTCCATCAGCCAGCCGGCGTGCGCGTGCCAGAAGCCGGCGAGGCCCTGGCCGTGGCCGACGTGGGGGCTGTGCGGGTCGCCCTCGACGTCGGTGAACGCGTGGTGCTTGCGGTGGTCGGACACCCAATCGAGCACCGAGCCCTGGACCGAAAGCGAGCCCAGCACGGCGAAGGTGCGCTCAAGCCACGGGTATGTCTGGAAGGCGCGGTGCGTGAGCAGGCGGTGGAAACCGATGGTCACGCCGGCCGCGGTCAGCAGGTACATGGCGACCATGAGCGCGATGTCCGCCCAGTCGACCCAGTTGTTCCACAACAACACGATCGCCGCCAGCACACCGGCGAAGGGAACCACGACACCGGCGAGGTTGGCCAGGCGCTCGCGCCGGGTGATGGGTGGCGGAATGAAGTCCCCCACGGTGCGCGTGGGCGCGTTGCGGGGCTTGGCTGGCTGTGACGCTGTGGTGCTCATGCCCTGAGCATTACATACCTATGACATCAAATCTTGTCTAGCCGAGAGCAGTTAGCTCGTTGAGTTTCATAGATTAAGTACAAATTTCGCTACTCGATGCCGAAATAGGCGCGCTTGAGCGCCTCGTCCTCACGCAGCTTCGCCACGGTGCCGTCAAAGCGATTCCTGCCACCCTCGATCACCACGGCCCGCTGCGCCAGGTCCAGAAAGGCGGTGTTCTGCTCGGCGATCAGAAGCGCGGCGTCGCTGCGCTCGATCCTGCGCAGCACGTCCAGGACCTCCTGAACCGCGACCGGCGAGAGGCCCGAGGAAGGTTCGTCCATCACGATCAGGCTGGGATCGCCCATGAGGACCTTCGCGACCCCGACGAGCTTGCGCTGGCCGCCGGACAGGCTTCCGGCGGGCCGTGACTTGAACTTGGCAAGCAGTGGGAAGCCTTCATAGGTGCGCTCGAGGTTTGCCTGCGCCTGCCTGCGGCCGAGCCGGTAGGCGCCGAGCAGCAGGTTCTCGCGCACGCTCAGCTCGGGGAAGACACCGACCTCCGTCATGAAGCCGATGCCCTGCGCGACGCGGCGGTCGGTGCGCAGACCGCTGACATCCTCCCCGCGCAGCCTGACGGTGCCGTGCATCAGCGGCAGCAGGCCGAGGGCCACGCGCAGAAGCGTGCTCTTGCCGGCGCCGTTGGCGCCGAGGATGACGACGTGCTCGCCCTCCCCGACCGACAGGTCGATGTCCCACAGGACCTGCATCGACCCGTAACCCGCACCGATCCCGCACAGCTCGAGCAGCACCCCGGCGCCAGCCTCGGGTGCACCGGTGCCAGCCACGGCCTGCTCCGGATCAGCCACCGATGAACACCTTGATCACCGCCGGGTCCGCGAGCGCCTCCGCGAGCCCGCCGGAGAAGATGACGGCCCCGGCGTTCAACACCGTGACCCGATCGGCCACCTGCTCCAGAAAGCCCATCAGGTGCTCGACGACAACCATCGTCATCCCCAGCTCGGCGACGAGCCTGCGCAGGATCACCGCGAGCTCGTCAAGCTCTGTTTTGGAGAGCCCCGCGCCGAGCTCGTCGACCAGCAGCAGGCGTGGTCCGGTGACCAGCGCACGGGCCAGGTCCAGGCGCTTCTGGTCTGAGGCGGTGAGCTCGCCGGCCAACCGCTCGGCGCGCCCGCCGAGCCCCACCAGCTCGAGGATCTCGCCGTCCGCGAGCGCGCTGCCGTGGTGAGCGACCTCGAGGTTCTCGCGCGCGGTGAGCGCGGGGAACGGCTTGGGGATCTGGAAGGTCCGGTTTATCCCCCGCCGCGCAAGCCGAAAGGGCGCCTTTCCCGAAACCTCCTGGCCCTCCAGCAGGACGCGGCCACTGGTGGGCACAAGCAGACCGGAGATCACGTTTATGACGGTCGTCTTACCCGAGCCGTTTGGACCGACGAGCCCCAGGATCTCGCCCCGCTTGACGCTCAGGCTGACGTCGTCGAGCGCACGCAGCGGCCCGAACAGCTTGGTGACGCCCTCAACCTCGAGCAGTCCGTCCGCCGTCGGCGCCTCGTTGCTCGGCGCCGACGAAGCCGACTCAGCGAACATCGCCGCCTCGCAGCGCCAACCGCCGTCGCGCGCCGACCAGCACCGCAGCCAGGCCGCCCGGGAGGAAGAGCGCGATGATCACGATCACCACGCCAAAGATGAGCTGGAAGTACTGGGGGTCGCTGACACCGATTGCGTTGTAGACGTAGTACAGCACCACGGCGCCCACCACAGGGCCGAGCACCGTCCCAACGCCGCCGAACAGGGCGAAGACGATCGCGAACAGTGAGATCGTCGTGTCGAACACGGCGGTCGGATAGAAGACCGAGATCGACCACGCGTAGACACCGCCGGCGAGGCCCGCGAGCAGGGCGCTGAGCAGCCATGCGCCGGTGCGGGCCGCAACCACGTTGACGCCGGCGTAGCTGGCGCTGACCTGATCGGCGCGGACGGCCCGAAGCTGCAGGCCCAATCGCGAACGGCGCAGAACGACGACCGCGAGCATCGCGACGGCGACGATCGCGACGGCCATCCAGTAGCTGCCGTTGGCGCTGTAGACCTTTGAGAGATCAGCCCCATAGGGTCCGTTGGTGACGGACGTGAGGGCCGGGTTTGAGACCAGCGAGGCCAGCGCCAGCGCCGCCGCGAGGCTGGCGATCGCGAAGTACGCGCCGCGCAGGCGCAGCAGCGGGATCAGCACGACCGCGACGAGCACCGCGACCACACCGCCGAGCACCGTGGCCTCCACGGCACCCGCGCCCAGGCTGGCGACCGCGATGTAGGTGCCGTAGGCGCCGGCCCCGAAGAAACCGGCATAGCCAAACGGCAGGTAGCCGGTGAAGCCGTAGATGACGTTGACACCCTGGGCGAGCACCACGTAGACCATGATCGTGACCAGGAGCAACATGTTTGAGTCGACCGTGCGCGCGAGCGCAAAGAGCGCGGTCGGCACGAGCACTGCGGCCAGGTCGGCGCCGCGGCGGCGCCAGGGCTGCGCGCGAGTGGCCCGCTGGCCACTCGCGTCGGCGACGCGCTCAGGCATAGCGCACACGCCTGCTGAGCAGGCCCTCGGGCTTGATGAGCATGACGGCGAGCAGCAGCACGTAGGGGACCAGCCCGGCCCAGTTGGGCTCGTAGCTCTGCGCGAACTGCTCGGCCAGGCCGAAGACGAGGCCGCCGGCGAGCGCTCCGGCGGGGTTGCCAAGCCCGCCGATCACGACCACCGCAAAGGCGGTGGTCGTCAGGTCAGCCCCCTGGCTGGGGGAGACCCCACCGTTTACATAGATGCTGAGCGCCCCCGCCGACGCTGCCAGCGCCAGGGCGATGCCGAAGGAGAGCGCTGAGGTGCGGCCCACATCGATGCCCGAGAGCATCGCGTCGGCTCTGCTGCTCATCAGCGCCCGGGTCGCGAGCCCCAGGCGGCTGCGATATAGGTAGAGCATCACCAGCAGCGCCCCCGGCACAGCGACCGCGGCGGCCACCGGGTAGTAGTTGGGGAAGCTCTGTCCGAACATCTGTACGGCGCCGTTTCCGACAGGCCCGGTCAGCAGCGTGTCCTGGTTGGCGCTGAAGCCGATCGTGGCCAGCGCCTCGATCACCTGCGAGACGCCGAAGAAGAGGATCAGGGAGAGCATCTCCGGATCCTTGGAGCGGCCCAGGCTCGGCGCGACAAACCGGTAGAAGACCATCCCGATCGCGACCGCCAGCGGCACCGCGATCGGGATCGCAAACAGCGGGTTGATGTGCGCCTGGGTGCTCAGCTCGTACGCGAGGTAGGAGCCGAGCACGATGACGTCACCGTGGGCGATGTTTACAACCCGCAGGACACCGAAGGCGAGGCTCAGGCCGAGCGCCGCGAAGCCGTAGAACAGTCCGATCAGGACGCCTGCAATGAGTGCGTAGAGGACCATTCAAACGGCTCCGCGGCGGGCCTTGAGCTCAGCCCTTCGGGGCCGGGTACTTTGCCTTGGTGGTGGCCATGCTCGTCGGATAGACCACCTTGATGGTGGTCCCGCCGTGGCTTGGGAAGACCTGGCCGACCGGCAGGAACTCACCTTCCTGCTCACCGTCCTTGGTGATCTTGAACTGCCCGATCGCTGTGGTCAGCTTGCCGGACTCGTTGCCGATCGCCCGGCGCATCGCCAGCTGCGTGAAGCTGGGAGCTTTGGCGAGCGCCTCCTGGGCGATCAGCGCCGTGCCGTAACCAGCCATCGCCGGATAGGTGACCGGCACGCCCCGGAAGGCGCGCTTGAAGGCCCGTGAGAACTGGGCGGTGTTGAGACCGAGGTTGACCTTCGGGTACGGGACCAGCGGTGGCGTCGCGTAGGTGTAGGTGTAGCCCAGGTTCTTGGTGCCGACCTCCTGTTGGAAGAGCTGCGGCAGCTGGCCCGGGAACACGGTGAACACCATGTTGAAGCGGTGCCCGGAGGTGGGGATCGTGTTCAGGAACG
>JAJZID010000054.1 GCA_021810705.1 Actinomycetes bacterium | reverse complement strand
CGTGGCGGTAGCGGGCGTAGCCGGTGACCGTCTCGATCGCGTGCGCGACCGTGTGGCCGACGTTCAACAGCTGCCGCAGGCCGGTGTCGAGCTCGTCCCGGCCGACGATCCGCAGCTTCGTGAGCGCACAGCCGGCGATCACCTCGGGGTCACTCGGCGGCGCCCCCGACGCGATCCGTCGCCACAGCCAGCCACCGGCGATCAGGCCGGTCTTTACGACCTCCGCGTAGCCGGCGGCCAGCTCGGCCGCCGGCAGCGTGCCAAGCGTCGCGGTGTCGGCGATCACCGCCGCCGGCTGGTGGAAGGCACCGACGTAGTTCTTGCCCTCCGGGATGTCCACGCCGGTCTTGCCGCCGTAGGCGGAGTCAACCTGCGCCACCAGGGTCGTCGGCACCTGCACGACCGGCATGCCGCGCTGGTAGGTGGCGGCGCAGAAGCCTGCGAGGTCACCGACCACGCCACCCCCGAGCGCCACGGTCACGTCGGTGCGCGTCACCCCCGCGCACGCCATATCGCGCCAGATCACCTCCGCCTGCGCAAGCGTCTTTGACTGCTCGCCGGGCGCGATCCTGATGTCGGTGAGCGCCGGCGCAAGCAGCGCGCCGTAGCGCGCGGCGGCGTTCGTGTCGCTGATCAGCACCCGCCGCCCGGCGACCGTCACCGGCCAGAAGCGCTGCTCTGTGATCAGCCCGTCGCCGATGTAGGCCGGGTAGTCGGCTGAGGCGGTCACAGCCCAGATCAGCTTCGCACCGGCGGGCAGGCCCTCGAGCGCGGCGATCGGCGCGGCGAGCCGCCGCGCGTGGCTGGCGGGAACGATCGCGTCGGCGACCTGTGCGTAACGCTCCTGGCGCTCGCGGTGCAGCGCCCGGAAGCGCTGCTCGTCGCCTGCCAGTGGCCGCGTGGGTGAGCGCGCCACCCTTCGCCAGGCCTCATCCGCGTCCAGGTCAAGCCACACGACGCGCACGGCGCTGAGCGCCTCGCGGATGCGCGCGGAAGCAAGCGCGCCGCCGCCGAGGGCGACCGCGTGCACCGAACGGTCCTCGAGCAGCTCGAGCGTCAGGCGCTCCTCCAGCTCGCGGAAGGCG
Source organism: Actinomycetes bacterium (assembly GCA_021810705.1). GTDB lineage: Bacteria > Actinomycetota > Thermoleophilia > Solirubrobacterales > Solirubrobacteraceae > Palsa-465. The sequence goes on along the minus strand of JAJZID010000054.1, from coordinate 9,062 downwards.
CCCTCTCCGTCTGTGGCGAAGATCTCGGCGACGGTGCGCTGCTCGCGGCGCTCGATCAGCTCGTCGACATCCACGCCGCCGAGCGCTTTGACCGCCGTGGTCTTGCCGGCGCCCATGTGGCCGACCAGCGCGATCTTCGTGGCCCCGGTTCCGGTGCCCTGGTCGCTCACCGCCGCCAACCGAGCCGCTGTTCGTAGGCGGCCACCGCCTGCCTGACGTCGTCGATGTGGTCGCCGCCGAACTTGCGCCGGTAGGCGTCGGCCAGCACGAACGCGACCATCGCCTCCCCCACCACCCCGGCGGCTGGCACGGTGCACGAGTCGGTGCGCTCGCGCAACGCCTGCGCCGGTTCGTGTGTGGCGATGTCGACCGAGCGAAGCGGCTTGGTGAGCGTCGGCAGCGGCTTCATGAAACCGCGCACCACCACCGGGTCGCCGTTGGTGATGCCGCCCTCGATGCCGCCTGAATGGTTGGTCTGGCGGTGGTAGCCGCGCTCGGGGCTGTGGAAGATCTCATCGTGCGCGAGCGAGCCCGGGAGGCCGGCGACCTCGATCCCGTCACCGATCGACACGGCCTTCATCGCCTGGATCGAGAGGATCGCCATCGCCAGGCGCCCGTCGAGCCGCTCCTCCCAGGAGACGTGCGAGCCGAGCCCCGGCAACACGCCAAACGCACGTACCTCGAACATGCCGCCCAGCGACTCGTTCTCTTTGCGCAACCGGTTGATCTCGGCGACCATGGCGGCGCTCGCCTCGGCATCCAGACAACGGACCGGTGACTCGTCCACCGCGGCGAAGTCCGCGGGTGTGAGCGGCTCGCGGCGCGGTGCGCTGACCGATGTGATCTGCAGCACGTGCGAGTAGACCTCAACGCCGAGCGCCCGCAGGAACTCCTTGGCGAGGGCGCCGCCGGCCACACGCGCCGCCGTCTCGCGGGCGCTGGCCCGTTCGAGGATGTCACGCACGTCGCTGAGCCCGTACTTCTGGGTGCCGACCAGGTCGGCGTGACCGGGGCGCGGCAGGTGCACCTCAGGGACCTCCGCGTCCACCGGCCAGGGGTTCATCCGCTCCTCCCAGTTGGCGTAGTCACGGTTGTGAACCTGGATTGCGATCGGCCCGCCGAGCGTGCGCCCGTGCCTGACACCGGCGGTCACGTCGGCGCGGTCGCTTTCGATCTTCATGCGTCCGCCCCGGCCGTGCCCGAGCTGGCGGCGGGCGAGGTCGCGGTCCAGGGCCTCACGGTGCAGCTGCAGGCCGGCCGGGAGCCCTTCAACGATGCAGGTGAGCCCCGGGCCGTGCGATTCGCCGGCTGTGATCAGCTTCAACATAGGCAAGCTAGGTTACGGGCTCCCACGCGGACAGGCTCCGAAGCCCCGCGGAGCGCTCAGGTGCCGGGGACGTGCCCGCTGAGCGCCTGACCGACCAGCACCGCAAAGGCGCCGCCCAGCGCCAGAAAGGGGCCGAGCGGGATGGCTGTGCGCGCACCCGCGCGCAGACCCCGCCTGGCCAGCACGCCCAGGCTGAAGATCGCGCTTGCGATCAGGCCCACAACCATCGCCAACAGCACATAGCCCCCAAGGTAGAGGCCCATGACCAGCCCGAGCTTGGCGTCGCCCATACCCAGACCCCCGCGCGTGAGCAGCGCAAACACGGTCAAAAACGCGCCGGTCAAAAGGCCTGAGAGGATCTGTGTCGGCACACCGGCGGGGTGCAGCACGACACCGATCAAAAGCGCCAGGATCCCGGCGGGAAGCGTCACACGGTTCGGGATGCGGCGCTCCTCGAGGTCTGAGACGGTGACGCGCGCGAGCACCGCCAGCAGCACCAGGCCGAGCGCCCGCTGCACGGTCGTGTGCGGCACGATGAGCTCCGCGGCCCACAGTGCCAGCAGCGCCACCGCCGCCACGATGCGCAGCGGCTGGCTGCGGCCGACGCCGCGCGCCCTGTGCTCAGATGCCGGTAGGTCCGGAGTGGTCACAGCGTCTCAGCGATCCGCCAGCGCATCCATACACAGGCGCCTCAGTCGGCCGGTGCAAACTGGATCTGCTCGCCTGTCTGGGCGTCACGACCTGGATGAAAGCGCCCGTCACCGCCACACCACGGGCAGCTCACCTGGTGCGGGGCGCCGCCCTTGCCGGAGATCACCTGACCGGTGCCGCGGCACGGTGTGCATGTCTGCCGGTCGTACGCCGCGTCGCCTGTGCTCACGCAGCCGAGGATATAGCGAGCGCCGCCCGCATCGCAGCCAGGGCCCTGCCGGCGTCGGCGCCGGTGAACAGCTCGAAGCTGAGCGCCCCCTGCCTGATCAGCAGCTCCAGGCCGTCCACGCACGGCAGCCGGGCCGCAGCGGCGGCGCTTGCAAGCGGTGTGCCACCGGGCCGGTAGACGTAGTCGACCACCACCCTCCAGTCCGCGAGCGCCGCGCCGCTCAGGCCAAGGGCAGCGAGCTGGTCGCCGCCGTCGAGCCCGGCCGCGGTGCAGTTGATGAGGATCTCACCCCGTGAGGGCACGCTCGCCAGCACGCGTGCGCCGAACGCCTCAGCCAGCTCGCGGGCGTGTGCGGGCGTGCGGTTCCAAACCGACACCTCGCTGGCACCCGCCTGGGTTAGCGCCCACACCGCCGTCCGTGCGGTTCCGCCGGCGCCGAGCACGACGACGCTTGCGCCACGCAGCTCGACACGCGCCTCGAGCGCGGCGATCAGCGCGGGGGCGTCGGTGTTCTCGGCGTGCAGCGCGCCGTCTGGCCCGACCAGGAGCGCATTGGCGGCGGCGCTCCCGGCGGCGCTCACGCTGGCAGCGTCGGCCAGCGCGAGCGCCGCCGGCTTGTGCGGGATCGTCACGTTCACGCCACGGAAGCCCGCGCGCGCAAGCGCCGGCACGGTCTGTGAAAACAGCTCGGGTGGCACCGGCAGAAGCTGGTAGCGCCAGCTCGCAGCGATCCCCGCATCCTTCAGGGCCGCGTTCTGGATCAGCGGCGAGAGGCTGTGGGCGACCGGCCAGCCGAGCACCCCGAGTCGCTTTACGGCGGCGCTACGGCATGAGCTCACGGGCGGCTCGCTCATGGACGCCCACCGCTGCAGAACTCGGCGCTGCCATGGTTTCGCGCAGCCAGCGCGAGCGCGCGATCCCAGGCCCGTGACCAGGAGAGGAACTGCTGGTAGCTGGCGGTGAAGCGCAGTGCACCGTTGCCGCAGACCCGGTCGATGAAGTACAGGTAATCGGTGTGGGCAGGGTGTGCGGCCGCCTGGATCGCGGCCATGTCCGGGCTGTCGATCGGGGTCGGTGGCAGGCCGCGGTGGACGAGCGTGTTGTAGGGGGAGCGCGATTGCAGGTCGCGTTCGGTGAGCGTGCCGTAGTTGCCGGTGGCGTAGGCGACCGTGGAGTCCAGCCCGAGCCTCATCCCCAGCCGCAGGCGGTTGTAGATGACCGAGGCAGCGCGCGGCAGATCGCCGGGCAGCATCGCCTCCTCCGAGACCAGGGATGCGATCTTCAGCACGTCGTACGGGCTCAGGCCGTGCGCGCTCGCGTAGCTCAAGTTCACCTTCGCGAACTCCTGCCGGAAGCGCTCGAGCTGGTCTGCAACCAGCGCCGAGACCTTGACCGGCTTGCGCAGCTCGTAGGTGTCGGGCCAGAGGAAGCCCTCGAGCGACGGGACGTGGGCGGGCGCGCCGTAGCTTGCGGGGTCAAGCAGCGGCGAGCGCAGGGTGGCGCGCAGATAATTGCCGCGCACCCCCGCGGCGCGTAGCTGCGCCTGCACCTGCCGGCGCGAGCGTCCCGGGATGATCGTCACCTGCACGCTCGGCGGCAGCCCCGGCTCGGTGAGCAGCAGCGTCAGCGCCGCACCGTAGCCCATGCCGCGGTGAAGCACGAAGTAGCCGGCGCGCAGCCGGCTGCGGTCGCCAGCAAGCCCGACCCGCAGCGCGAAGAAGAAGCCGCTTGAGACCACGCCACGGTTGGCCAGCAGCGAGCCGATCTGACTGACCCCGGCCCCCGCCGGGATTCGCACGACCACCCGCCCGTGCCCCTGACCGCCGCCGAAGGGCTGAAACAGCGAGACGGCAAACCACACCACCACGATCACGATCAGCGCGGCCACCAGCGCGAGCGCGCGCCGGATGGCAAAGACCCTATTGGCGAGCATGCTGCTCCAGCCAGCCTGAGAGCAGGTGAGCGGCCGCGCGTGAGTCCTCGCTCGTGCGCGGCGGCAGGCCGCCGTCGGTGACATCGCGCCGGGCGAGCGCCGTCGTAAAGCGCTCGTCGTAGAGCTCCACAGGTATCCCTGAAAGCCCCCGCGCGAGGCCCGCCGCGAAGCGGCGGGCCTCGCGCGTCTGGGCCGAATCCGCGCCCGACAGGCTGAGCGGCAGCCCGACGATCACGCGCTCGACCCCCAGCTCGCTCACCAGCGCAAGCAGCCGCCGGCGCCCCTCGCGCCCAGCGGGTCTCAGCACCGGCTCAAGCGGCGTGGCGAGCACGCCGGTCGGGTCACTGACCGCGACCCCGCAGCGCGCGCTGCCGTAGTCCAGAGCCAACACGCGCACCGTTACTGGGCAAGCGCCGACGCGATCACCGCCGCGGCCGCGTCAACCGCCTCGGGCAGGCGCGCCAGCTCCCGCCCACCGGCGCGCGCGGCGCCGGGACGGCCACCACCGCCGCCGCCGAGCAGCTGTGCCCCGGCGCGCACGGCGGCGCCGGCATTGGCGCCCCGCTCGATCAGCGCCGGCGCAACGCACGCGACGATCTCGGCCTTCTCACCGGCGACCGCGCCGAGCACCACGGCGCCGTCGCCAAGCTTTGCGCGCAGCCGGTCGGCCAGGTCAAGCAGCTCCTGGCCGCTCGGCCCGTCAACGATGCTCGCAAGCAGCTTCACGGGCGCTTGCCCCCCAGCCTCACGGGCGCCGTCGAGCAGCGCCTGCTCATCAATCCCCGCGCCCGCCCGGCCACCGGCCTGCAGTTGGCGCTCAAGCTCACGGGCACGGTCCCTGAGAACATGTAGTGAGTCCGGCACTGCGGCCGGCATGACCCGCAGAATCGCGGCCGCATCCTCGAGCAGCCGCTCGTGCGCTCGCAGCGTCGCCAGCGCAACCGGGCCGGTGATCGCCTCGATACGCCTCACGTTGGCGGCGCTGGAGGTCTCCGCCAGCAGCTTGAAGACGCCGATCTCGGCGGTGGAGCGGACGTGCGTGCCGCCGCACAGCTCGCGTGAGACGACCGTGTCGGTGACGCCCGGCTCGCCGACCTCGACCATCCGCACAACCTCGCCGTACTTCTCGCCAAAGAGCGCCATCGCACCCATCGCCCGCGCCTGCTCGAGGGTTGTGGTCAGCGCCCGCACCGGCAGCGCCTGCACGATCAGGTCGTTGACGCGCTGCTCGATCGCCTGCACATCCTCGGCGCTCAGCGCGCCGTTGTGCGTGAAGTCAAAGCGCAGCTTGTCGGGCCCAACATAGGAGCCAGCCTGGTGGACATGGCTGCCCAGGCGCTCGCGCAGGGCCGCGTGCAGCAGGTGCGTGGCGGTGTGGTTGCAGGCGGCGGCGTGGCGTGCCGCCCGGTCAACGTGGGCGTGCACGCGCGCCCCCGCCCGCAGCGTGCCGCGCTGCAGCCGCAGCGCCAGGACCTGGTCGTCACCGAGCCGCAGCACATCCTCCACTGCGGCCAGGCAGTCACCACCGTCGCATTGGATGTAGCCCTGGTCGTGCACCTGGCCGCCGCCGGTCGCATAGAACGGCGACTCCACCAGCTTGACCAGCAGCGGCCCGTCACCGTCCTGCCCGTCCACATGCGCGGGCGCGACCGCGCCGACGGTGGTCATCACCGCGGTCGTCTCGTAGCCCTTGAACTCGGTCTGAAAGCCGGCCTGGGCGACCAGCTCGCCCGCCTGCTCGCGCAGTCCGCCGACGGCGGGGCCACGCGCGCCGCTCGCCCGTGACTGGCGGCGCTGCTCCTCCATCAGCTGCTCAAACCCCTGCTCGTCGACCCCCAGCCCGCGCTCCGCCACAAGCTCGAGCGTCAGGTCGATCGGAAAGCCGTGCGTGTCGTGCAGCAGGAAGGCGTCGGCGGCAGAGATGCCCTCGTCGCCGCGTACACGCGCCCGCTCGATCAGCTCCTCGAGCAGCCTGCCGCCCTCCTTCAGCGTGCGCCCGAAGCTCTCCTCCTCGGCGGCCAGCCAGCGTGAAACCGACTCGCGGCCACGCACCAGCTGGCTGTACTCGTGCCCCATCAGCTCGGTCACCACCGTCTGGTAGCGCCCCATGAAGCCGGGTGCGAGCCCCAATGTCCGGGAGCCCTGCAGGATCGCACGGCGCGTGATCCGCCGCAGCACGTAGCCACGCTCCTCGTTTGAGGGCACAACCCCGTCGGCGATCAGGAACGTCGCGGCGCGGGCATGGTCGGCGAGGATCCGCAGCGCACGGTCGGTGGCGAAGCTCTCACCGTAGCGGACCCCTGAGAGCTCCTCGCCCAGCGCGATCAGCGGCGCGAACTGGTCGGTCTCGAACACCGTTTCCTTGCCCTGCTTGATCGCGGCCATGCGGTTCAGGCCCATGCCCGTGTCGATGTTGCGCTTGGGCAGCGCTGAGAGGCGGTTTGGCGGGTTCTGGTCGTACTGCATGAACACGAGGTTCCAGAACTCCAGAAAGCGCTCGTTCTCGCCGCCGGGCAGATCGTCGGGCTTGCCGCGCTCGAGCCCCAGGTCCAGGTACAGCTCCGAGTCGGGCCCGCACGGGCCGGTCGGACCGGACTCCCAGAAGTTCTCAGAGCGCGGACATTCGACGATCCGCTCGCGCGGCATGCCGACCTCGAGCCAGAGGTCTATCGCCTCCTGGTCGGGGCCGATGCCGAGCTGATCATCGCCGCCGAACACCGTCACCCAGATGTCGTCCTCGCTGAGCCCAAAGCCGTTGCGCGAAAGCTCCCAGGCGAAGCGGATCGCCTCGCGCTTGAAGTAGTCGCCGAAGCTGAAGTTGCCGAGCATCTCGAACATCGTCAGATGCCTGGCGGTCATGCCGACGTTCTCGATGTCCACCGTGCGAAACGACGGCTGGCAGGTGGTCAGGCGGCTTGCCGGCGGTTGCTCTGCCCCGGCGAAGTACGCCTTCAGCGGGTGCATGCCCGCGACGATGAACAGCGCTGAAGGGTCGTTTGCCGGCGGGATCAGCGATGCGCCGCGCTGCGCCAGGTGCCCGTGCTCCTCGAAGAACTGCCTGAAGGTGTCGCGGATCTCATCCGAGGTCATGGCCATGGCGGGGCTTCAGTGTAGGCGCAGCTATATGATCGGCGCGTGGTCGAGCTGACGCTTGTGGGCGGGCCGACGGCGCTGATCCGTTACGGCGGCCTGCGCTGGCTGACCGACCCGACGCTCTCGCCACCCGGCACCTACGACGGCCTGGTCAAGACCACCGGCCCGGCACTCGCCCAAGACCAGCTGCGCCCGATCGACGTCGTGCTGCTCTCGCACGACCACCACGCCGACAACCTCGACCCGGCCGGTCGCGAGCTGCTCACGGACGCCGGACGGGTGCTGACCACCACGGCCGGGTCACGGCGCCTCGGCGCTGGGACGACGGGCCTTGAGCCGTGGGATGAGCTTCAGCTCGACGAGGTGCGCGTGACGGCCGTCCCGGCGCTGCACGGACCACCGGGCTCCGAGCGGGTGACCGGCCCGGTGATCGGCTTCGTGCTCGCGGCGCCCGGCGAGGGAAGGCTCTACGTCTCCGGTGACAACGCCTCGGTGGATGTCGTGGCGCAGATCGCAAAGCGCGTCGGACCGATCGACGTGGCGGTCCTGTTCGTCGGAGCCGTGCAGATCGCACAACGCTTCGACGGCGCCTTTTTGACCCTCTCCGGCGAGCGCGCCGCGATCGCCACCGAGCTGCTCGGGGCACGCAAGGTGATACCCGTGCACTTCGAGGGCTGGACGCACTTCACACAGGGTCTCGACCAGGTCCGCTCAGCGTTTGCCGGTTACGGCCTGAGCGACCGGCTGCTCGCCGCCGAGCGCGGCCAGAGCGTCAGCGCGTGATCGTCCCCCAGCCGACGATCAGCTCGCCGTCCATCAGGCACGCCAGCTGGCCGGGCGCCGCGCCCGCCACCGGCTCTGAGAGCTCAAGCACCAGCTCGCGGTGGTGCCCAGCGCCGGCCTCACCGCTCACGCGTGCCGCAAGCGCGCCCGAGCGGTAGCGCAGCTTGACGCGATCAACGCGCGCGCCGTCACGGTGAAGGCGCGCGCCGCGCACCCGCACGCGGTCGGCCAGCAGCTGCTCGCGCGGGCCGACCGTCACACGGTTCGCGCCAGCGTCCTTGCCGAGCACATACAGCGGCTGTGGCGAGCGCACGTCAAAGCCGCGGCGCTGGCCGACGGTGTAGAGCTCGTGCCCGGCGTGCGTGCCGATCACCTCGCCGCCGACGCCGACCACCTCGCCCTTCTGAGGTGTGAGCCCGCCATGGCGCTCGAGGAACCGGGCGCGCGTGGTGCCCGCCAGAAAGCACAGGTCCTGGGAGCCCTGCTTGGCCGCGACCGGCAGCCCCGCCGCCGCAGCCAGCGCCCGCACCTCGCGCTTCTCATAGTCACCGAGCGGGAAGCGCATGCGCGCAAGCGACTGCGGCGCGAGCGCCGCGAGCATGTAGGTCTGGTCCTTGGCCGGGTCGGCGGCCACGCGCAGCAGTCCGTCTGCGACCCGCGCGTAGTGCCCGGTCGCAAGCGTCTCACAGCCCAACCGTGTGGCCAGCTCGAGCATCGCGTCAAGGCGCACATGCCCGTTGCAGCCCACGCACGGGTTGGGTGTCTCCCCCGCCGCGTAGCCGGCGATGAACGGCTCAACGACCCCGGCCCGGAACTCGTCGCGCAGATCCAGGGTGAAGTGGGGCAGACCGAGCGAGTGCGCGAGCGCACGTGCCTGCGAGACCGCGCTCGCCGAGCAGCAGCTCTTCTCGCCGTCACCCTCGGCATCTGACCAAAGCTCGAGCGTCACCGCGACCGCCTCACCCTCACGGGCGCAGAGCAGCGCCGCGACGCTCGAGTCAACGCCGCCCGACATGGCCACAAGCGTCCTTTTAGCGCCCGGCCCA